>DATBKN010000139.1:0-20983 GCA_036555845.1 Gemmatimonadaceae bacterium
CGACGGCGCTAACGTGGTGGTTCGCAGACGACACCAGGGTTGCTGGCGCTCAACGATTCCGCAGCGCAAAGTTGACTCTGGAATCACCCTAACGAGACCCTCTGGAGGGATCATGCCCACAGACCTGGATGAACGCCTGCGCATCACAGCACAGACTGCGCTGCGCATCGCCGCTGGTCTCGCCTACGGGTCGCACGGCGCACAGAAACTCCTCGGATGGTTCGGCGGATTCGGTCCGCAACACGGCGCTGCCGAGCTCATGTCGCGCTTTGGCTTGGCAGGCATCCTGGAGACGGTATTTGCTGTCTGTCTGATTCTCGGACTCTTCACCAGAGCCGCTGCTTTCCTCGCCTCAGGCGAGATGGCAGTGACCTACTTCTGGATGCACTGGGGCCAGAGCGGACAGATGTGGTGGTGGCAGAATCGAGGAGAGCTGCCGCTACTCTACGCGTTCATCTGGTTTCTCTTCTTCGCCTGGGGTGCGGGCCCGATGAGTCTCGACGCCTGGCTTCGCCAGCGCCGCGTGGGCGCGACTTGAAGCGGAAACGCACTTAGGGTGGGGCGGGGACCGGGGGTTCTAGCCCCTATCCCCTAACCCCTATCCCTAATGTTGTCGTTAGGGTGCTAACGTCTCGTCAGACTCGAAGTCCAGCGGCTGACGCCGCACGGGACGGTCGCCTACGACGCCATCGCGATGAATCGGAAAATTCGCTTCCCGATCACTACGAAGTACGCTCTGCTCATTGGCGGTTGTCCGCGCGTGCAGCATGCGCCCGCGCGCCTCTCCACCATGACGGCCGATTTCGGCCATATGATCACGATTCCTACTCACAACTTCGCCGCCCTTTCGGCCGGCGAGCCGCGCCTCGCCTGAACTCCATTCGTGCGCGGTACCCTTGGCGTGCGCAGCACGCCCACCCTTGCTGGCAATCTCACGCTGACGTTCGCGGTCCATCGAGGCGAAGCCGCGCTTGCTCTTGCCCGATCCCGTCATTTCTACTCCTATGGCTCGGGGCTATTTCGCCATAGCTCCACGGAGTGCACCCGCCCAACCGTGAAACGCGTCCTTGCCCTCCAAGGACGTATTCTACTCTTTCATTAGACGGCTCCAATGCGCAAGAGTCTGTCTAGGTATTTTTTGCATCTTTTCGTAAATGCGTTGCGATTTGTGCGATTGCGCACAAATGCAGTGCAGACTCAATCACATTTGACGATCTGAGCCGTTTCACACGGCTTTCGTATCTTTCCATACTGAAATGCCCCTTCTGCTGCGTTTTTTGGGTACGTCAGCGTCGCGCCCGACCGTGGAGCGCGGCGTTTCTGCCATCGCGGTCGAACGGGAAGGCGAAACGTTGCTATTCGACTGCGGCGAAGGCACCCAGCGCCAAATGATGCGCTACGGTGTGTCGTTCACTCTCCGGGACATCTTCTTCACACACTTCCACGCTGACCATTTTCTCGGCTTACCAGGGCTGCTGCGCACGATGGCACTGCAGGGCCGCACCGATGCGATGCACGTTTGGGGACCGTCCGGTGCGTCGCGCATCCTCAAGCAGGCCGCTTCGTTAGGCGCCGAGCGGCCGACCTTCGGACTCGAGATCCACGAGCTGGAGCCCGGCTCTACCGTGAAGCGCGGGGAATACGCCATCGTCGCGACAGCAGCACTACACCGGGGTCCAACAGCGCTCACGTATGCCATCGTCGAAGACGAGCGGCGAGGCCGCTTCAACCCCGAGCGCGCCCGGGAGATGGGCATTCCCGAGGGGCCGCTCTGGGGCCGAATTCACAAGGGCGAGACCATCACCCTCGATGACGGCCGCAGCGTCGCCCCCAGCGCTCTGGTTGGTCCGACGCGAACCGGCCGTCGCATAGCGATCACCGGAGATACTCGCCCATGCGACGCCACTATTGAGGTCGCCCGCGGCGCCGACTTGCTCGTGCACGAAGCGACGTTCACTGAGGAAGAAGCCGTCCGCGCTCGCGAAACTGGCCATTCGACCGCTCGCGAAGCGGCCCAGGTTGCGCAGCGCGCAGGCGTGCGCCGACTCGTCCTGACGCACCTTTCGGCGCGCTACACGCGGGACACGTCGGAGCTGGAGCGAGAGGCGCGCGAGATCTTCCCCGCCACGACGATAGCGCGCGATGGCATGGAGATCGATGTGCCGTACGCGGACGACACAGCGGCGATAGATACAACCGCAGCCGAGGCCGGCCGCGTGTAGTTTCGTTAGGCGCTACGAGACGACGTAGCGAGGCTGGCGCGTACTGATCGGCATCGAGCGGCGAAAGAGACGCGCGATGACATTGTCACTCAGCCGCTCCAGCAGCTGACCGGGATCGAGGCGCGCCGTGACGTCGTTCGCCGCAGGCCCCTCTTCCTGGTACCACGCATAACGATCGAGGCGTGCCGTTGTGCCGTTGGGATGATGGAACACGACCATCGCGTTGCTCGAGCTGGGCGCCTGCACTTCGACCCCCCACGCAGTGTCGTCCGGTCCCTGAAACGGCTTCATCCTCTTCTTGCTCATGGCGTGCGATTCTCCACCATCTCCAGTTGCTTGCGGCCGGCGAAGCCGGCGTCGACGTCGTGCCAGTGCGACACGCTGCTTTCTCCCAGCTTCCAGCACAGGTACACCGGCCGCCCGGCGAATTCACTGGGAAAGTCGATGATCCCGTGCTCGAACCCTTTGAACTCCAGGCCTAGCTCCTTGAGCTCGTTCAGGTAGCCGTCGATCTCGCGCGCGAGACGTTCGGTCTCCTGCTGAAAGTGTACAGCGTCCGCTGCGTTGGTGTTGCTAGCGACCTCGAATTGCCCGACGGCCTGCTGCCACGCACCATGCGCGACGACGACGTCTTCGACGATCCGCCGCACGAGGGGCAGCATGCGGTTGGCTTGCTCAACGGTGAAATTGGGACGACTCATCGTTAGGCTCCGCCTTGCGTTCCCACGCTACGCTGCATCTCCGCAGTGCGTTCCTCCAATCTACGCCGTCGCCGCTCGCTGGCAGCGTGATATCGGCGCAGCTCATCGGCAGACTCTGGTTTGAGGTCCGGCACCGGAACCGGACGCCCCTCGCGGTCCACGGCGACGAAAGTGAGGTAGCACGAATTGGTGTGGCGCCGCTGGCCGGTGACCATGTTCTCGGTTTCAACACGCACGCCGACTTCCATCGATGTGCGTCCCACGTAATTGACGCTCGATTTCAGAATGACGAGGTCGCCGACGTATACGGGCTCACGAAAGTCCACGCGATCGATCGAGGCAGTAACAACATTGGTGCGCGCGTGACGATAGGCCGCGATCGCCGCAACCTTGTCCATGAGGCTCAGGACCACGCCGCCGAACACGTGTCCGAGATTGTTGGCGTGCTGCGGCATCATGATCTCGGACGATTCATGCTGCGATTCTTTTACGGTCTTCTTGGGGCGCGCTGGATCCACGGGAGTCGTTAGGTGCTGTCAGCTGCTGTCGGCCGTCAGCTGTCAGCCGACAGCTAGTTGTTTGACGGCGCTTATGAGTCGTTCGACTTCTTCATGCGTTGTATAGATGGCGGCGCCAGCCCGAACTACGCCGTCCTGTGCGTGGCCTAAGCGCTCGACCACCGTTGTGGCGTAGAAATCACCGTTGGAGACGAATAGACCAACGTCAGCGAGCGCCCGCGCCACGTCGTCGGATGAGATGCCTTCTACAACGAACGACAGCGTTGGGGTGCGCGGCGATCCCGGCGGCAACCCATAGCGTCGCACTCGGGGAATCGCGCCAAGGCCCTCCCACAGCTGGGTGAACAGATCTTCGCTCCGTCTTCCGAGCTCCTCAAATGCAGCAGAGAGGCGCTGACGGCGCGTCCCCCCGTCACCCAAACCGGCGAGAAAATCGATCGCCGCCGCTGCACCGACGATGCCTTCGTGATTCTGCGTCCCCGTCTCGAGGCGCTCAGGCATCGCGTCCGGCGCTCCGGACAGCTTCGGCACATCCAGCTCAGCGCCTAACGCGGAGCGAGTGTACAGGATCCCGATGTGCGGGCCGTAAAACTTGTACGCCGAGCAGGCGAGGAAGTCGCAGCCGATCTCGGCGACGTCGATCAAGCCGTGCGGAGCGAAGTGTACCGCATCCACGAACGTCAGCGCATTCACCGCGCGAGCCATGGCACAGACCGCGCGCACGTCAGTGATCGTGCCGAGCGCATTGGATGCGGCGCCGATCGCAACGAGCTTCGGCCCTTCCGCAATCGCTCGCTCGAGGTCCTTCCAGTCGAGCGTACCGTCCTCCGGGTTCATGCGAACCCAGCGTACCTTGACCCCGCGCTCGCTTTCGAGGCGCACCCAGGGCGCAATGTTCGCGTGATGATCCAGCTCGGTCACCAGCACGGTGTCGCCACGCGCGAAGCGTGGCGACACGGCGCGTGAAACATGATACGCGATCGTCGTCATGTTCTGACCGAAGGCGACTTCGTTAGGCTGTGCACCAAAGAAGTCGGCTGCGGCTATGCGCGCCTGCTCGATTGCCGAATCGGTCTCCGCGCTGGTCGGGTAGTTCCAGTGCGTGTTCGCGTTGTGGTGGAAGAGATACTCCGCCATGGCCGTGACGACTTCGCGCGGCACCTGTGTCCCGCCAGGGCCGTCGAAGTAGGCCACCGATCGTCCGCCGTGAACCCGCTCCATGGCGGGAAAGCGGCGGCGGATCTGGTCCACGGTCGGAGTACCTAACGCGCGTGGGTCGCGTGCGGTGGCTGTCATCCGCGGATTTCCGTCCCGCTTGCGCGCTCGATGACTTTGGCGATCTCCACGTGATCGGCCTCTTCGCCAAGCTCGCGTCGCGCCGCGCGATAAAGCTCTGTGGTGAGCTGCAGAACGGGCGCGCTGACTCCCTCCGTGCGGGCAAACGCGGCGGCGATCCCGAGGTCCTTCTCCAGCAACGCCAGGCGAAAGGTGCGTGGGAACGCGCGTGTGAGCACACGCTGAGGAATGAGGTTTTCCGTCGCGTTGCAGCGACCGCTGGACGCATTGATGACTTCAAGGGCGAGCGTGGGAGAAACCCCGGCTTTGACGAGCGCGGCGAGACCCTCCGACGCCGCGTAAAGATGCACGCCTAACAGCGCCTGATTCACTGCTTTGACTGCGTGTCCCGCACCGACTCCGCCGCAGAGCACGATCTTCTTGCCGAACGTCTCCAGCACCGGGCGAACGCGCGTTAGGTCCGCTTCCTCGCCGCCGCACATGATCGTCAACGTCCCCTGCTCCGCGCCGGACACGCCCCCGCTGACCGGCGCGTCGATGAATCGCTGTTTGCTGCTCGCCAGGCGCTGTGCGATTCGCTGCGAGGTGCTCGGATCGCCCGACGTGCAGTCGACAAGGGTCGCGCCGTCCTTGAGCCCGGCGATCAGACCGTCCGCGCCGTCGAGGAGACCTTCGACCTCCTTTGATGTCGGCAGGCACGTGATGACGACGTCCGCGCCCTGTGCTGCCTCGCGAGGGGTGGCGGCGGCTCGTGCGCCATGCTGTTGAGCGAACGCGGTCGCCTTGGACCCTGTCCGATTCCAGACCTTGAGTGGAAAACGCGAGGCTACATGGCGGGCCATCGGCGCGCCGATGGCGCCGAGTCCGAGGAAGGCGACGTTCATGGGCGCTTAGTCTAGGAACGCGGCGCGGCGCCCGCTAGGCGCGCGCCGTCGCCCTCACGAGCGCTGGCGTTCGTACGTCCCGACGAGCTGCGCCTCGGCGAGGACGTGCCCCTTGATCGCCGCGAGGAGATCGCTCTTGGACAGCGTCCCGCGATCGCCTAACGAAGTGTCCAGCGCGTACAGCTTGTGAAAGTAGCGATGCCGGCCGATCGGCGGTCACGGTCCGCCGTAGTTCTTGTGCCCGAAGTCATTCGGTCCTGCGCGCGTGCCTTCAGGCAGGGTCTTCGTCGTGGTGCCTTCAGGCAAGGAACGCGTCGCCGCTGGAATGTCGTACAGGACCCAGTGGACGTACACCATTTTGGGTGCAGCGGGATCGGGCGCGTCCGGGTCATCGACGATCAACGCAAATGATTTGGTCCCGTTAGGCACATCGTCCCAGGCGAGCGGGGGGCTGAGGTCCGCGTCGTCGCAGGTGTACAGAGCTGGGATCGAGCCCATGTTCTGGAATGCGGACGATGAGATTCGCATTCCAAGAAGCAGGGTTCTTCGTGCAGAAAAAACAAGGACCTTTGGGTTACGAGTCCCGAGTACCGGGTCTCGAGGAGAGCTGGCTCACCAATCTTGAGCTCCACGCCGCAACTCGACGTCGGCCGGTTTGCAAATCAAATAGCCGAGCTCCTTACTGCGTCACCGTAGCAGCTTCCGGGGGTGAGCTTGCCTGCTCGACACTCGGCGCTCGAAACTCGCTACCCAAAGCTCCCTGTTTCAAGCCGCTAGAGACTCAGCCAGTACGACCCCTTGATGAGGAACGTGTTCTGCGGATGTGCCCCGAATAACGTCGAATAATCGCGGCGGAACTGGAATGAGCCTGGATCCGTTGCGTCTTCTGTCCGCCCCTGCTGCCAAACGAAGAAGAGTGTCGAGCCCGGCCGGTATTCCCAGCGAACAACCGAGTTCGAGCGGAATTGCTTGAAGTTGAACCCGGAAAGATTCCCGCCCTGTGTGAACGCCTTGTAGCGATCGCCGTACTTCGCCGCTCGGGCCTGGTCGAGCTCGCGCCAATCGCTGTAACTCCCCGCGCTGACGAACGGCTGTCCGTAGAACTGCAGCGAGAGCGTCGGCGTGACCGTGTAGTTCAGGCGTCCTGTCATCTGCACTGTTTTCTGATCGAGCCGCGCAAACGTGTAGTGCGTCGTGTCGCTGAGCCCCGTGCCGAAGTTGCCGTACCACTGATTGTCGTCGATATTGCGGCCGTAGCCGATGCCTAACGAGGCAGAAAAGCGGCTCGCCACACGCATGTTCAAATCCATGCCGGCATCCATCTGCGACGAACGTCCCTCGTCACTGCGACTGACGTTCACGTTGAAGCTGGGATAGATGCGCTTGCGGCTGTCTCCCGACATCCACAACCACGTAAAGAGCGAGTTCGACTCGCGGACGAAGGGCCCGCCGCGAGTGCAGGCGCCGCAGAACCCGGTTCTGTTGACGCCGACGCCGGAACCCACGGACCACATGTTCTTGAGCTGCGTGTTCCAGTTGATGTTGCCGCCCGGACCCGAGTTCTTTCCGTCGGTGAACCATGAGCTCCACGCGTTCACGTTCACCTGAAAGCGACGGTAGAACAGGTTAGGCGTGTTGAACATGAGTGCATGCCAGAGCGAGAGGCCCATGTCGTTCACGTTCGTCATGAATCCAAGATCGTTGATCTCGAATCCAGCCGAGCGATACCAGCCGCCCATGTAGAAGCGCCAAGGTCCGCCGCCTCGTTTGTTCACCCCGAACTGCGAGCTGTAGCCCATCAGCGACGTCCGCGTCGAATCGTATTCGATCTCATCGTCGGGTCGCTGATAGAAGTGGACCGACGAACGCTGCGTGCGAGCGATCGCCTCTTGCGATCCCTGCACCTGACTCAGCGCGACGTTCGCGGACATTTCGTAATTCTGCTTTGCGAACTGATGCCGCCAGTCGATGCCGCCCGTATACGCCGAGCGGCGCAAAAAGCCTTCCGATTCCGGTGCGAGATCACGGTTCACCGCCGTGAGCATGGCACCTAACGAGGACTGGCCACCGCGCATTTCATGGTTCAAGCGGGCCGCGAAGTAGTTCGTCCGCGGTTCCAGCTCGGTGTTCCCCGCAGTTTCCTGGTCGGTTACAGCGTCGAGAATTCCTAACGAGAGGCCGTTGCTCAAACGCCCCGTAATCTTGGCCGCGCCGAGGATTGTCGTTGCGGGTGCCACGTCGTGCTGATCGCTGGCGAGAAAACCGAGCTGTGGCGCACGCCCGATACGGCGCGAATAAAACATGCCGGTGCACGTACCGTCGTTGCAGGACATGTCGAAGCGGAAGATGCCCGAGCCCTCGAGGAAGAACGGACGCCGCTCCGCGAAAAACTGCTCGAACGCGGAGAGGTTCAGGACGGACGGGTCGGCTTCGACTTGTCCGAAATCCGGATTGACAGTCGCGTCGACAGTGAGGTTGGACGTTAGGCCGTACTTGATGTCGGCGCCGACCGCCACCCGGTTGTCGCGACCCCAGTCGCTCGAACGCTGCAGACTTTCGTTCGACGACAGTGCATACGGCATCACTTCGAGTCGCCGCGGACTGGCGATTCCCTGAATGCCGGTCAGCTCGCCGAGCTGCGACGCGAGACCGGAGCGCGAACGCGAGAAGAGCGGCCATGCTTGACGTTCGTTCAGGCGCGCGATCTCGCGATGAATGCCGAAGCCGAACGTATGCGACTCTTTCTTCGGATAGCGCAGCTGACTGAGCGGAATCTTGAACTCGGCGACCCAGCCTAACGAATCGATCGACGTCTTCACGTCCCACACGCCATCCCAACCGATGTCTTCGTTTCCGTCCTGATACATGAGCATGTCACGCTTGACACCGGCCGGATTCACCATGAACTCGAAGCCCGAACGTTTGTCGTGATACGAATCGATGATCACACGCACGTAATCCGACTGCGTGCGCTCGTCACGACGGCTCAAGAGCGCCATGATCTTGCTCGGCTCCGGATCGTATGCGCGAACGAGCACGTAGACGTTGTTCTCGTCGAACGCGACGCGCGCTTCCGTTTTCATCGTCGGCTCGCCGTCGTCAATTGGATCGAAGACGCGGAAGCCGTCGATCACTTGCGCCGTGCGCCACACACCGTCGTGGTCGCGTCCGTCGAGATCGATCGGCGATGTCACACGCGCCGCGAGTGCGCTCGTCATAGCCGCCCTCGACAGCGTCCCGTTGGACCTATGCTCCTGAAGTTGCTGTGAGCCGGCGTTTGAAATCGCGCAGAGCAGACCAGCTGTGATGGCAACAGAACGATGCATGATAGGCACTCGCATTCTCGATTCGGATGTGGTGCTTCGCACGACTAGCGACCGCGCGCCCAGCTGGGACGACAAGGCGTGAGACATCGCATCGCATGTTTTGGTTTGTCATGGTTGACGCGGTGTGGCACAGCTTGTACGCACCGAACGACGCTCGTAACTTCCGCGCGCTTCGTGCCTTACGCGTTCGTTGCAGCACAAGTTCCGCCGCGTACACTCTCCGTCATAACCATGAAGCAGCACAATCCCGATCGTCCGGTCGCGGCACTTCTTGTCCCAGACATCCTCGTGATGCTGGACGAGTCGCCCGCTGACATTCCGGCCGAGACGGAAGAGCTGCATCCGCGCGATCTCGCTGACATCGTCGAAGCGATGCCGGAGGAGAAGGTCCCGGCGTTCCTTCGCGCGCTCGGTGCGTCACGCGCCGCCGACGTGCTCGAATACCTCGACGAAGAATTGCGCTCGAAAGTTCTGGAAGAGATGACGACATCGCAGGCCGCGGAGCTCGTGACCGCGATGACGCCTGACGATCGCGCCGACATCCTCGAAGAGCTGGAAGAAGAGACCGCAGAGGAAATCCTCTCAGAGATTCCGGCGGAGGCGCGGCGCGAAACCGAGGAGCTGCTCGCGTTCGAGCCCGATACTGCCGGCGGTTTGATGACGACGCAGTTCGTCTCGATCGGCCGGGACCTAACGATTGCAGAAGCGCTTGCCCAGGTCCGTGCAGCGGCGCGCACCGAGCGCAAGGATCAGATGTACGCGATCTACGTGCTCACGGCGGACGGCGGGTTGGCCGGCGTGATGTCCTTGCGCGAGCTGCTCGCCGAGCCTGACGACGCCATCGTGGGTGACGTCGCGCGGACGGACGTCGTGAGCGTACCGGCGACCGCGGATCGTGCGGAAGTCGCGCAGATAACGTCGGAGTACGATCTGGTCGCGGTGCCCGTCGTCGATCCGCTCATGCGCATGATCGGTGTCATCACCGTGGACGACGTCATCGACGCCATCGTCGAGGAACAGACGGAGGACGTACAGAAGTTAGGCGCGGTGCAGCCTCTCGATGAACCGTACTTTCAGGCGGGGTTCTGGTCTCTCGCGCGCAAGCGCAGCGGTTGGCTTGTATTGCTTTTTGTTTCCGAGATGTTGACCGGCACTGCGTTGCGGCATTACGAAGGGACGCTCTCCGGCGCCATCGCGCTGACGTTCTTCATCCCGCTCATCATCAGTTCAGGCGGCAACTCGGGATCGCAATCTTCGTCGCTGATCACGCGCGCGCTGGCTCTGCGCGAAGTCGAGCTGCGCGATGCGCTGCGGGTGTTCGGGCGAGAGATAGGACAGGGCATTGTGCTCGGCGCATTCCTCGGCGCGATTGGCTTCGGACGCGCGCTCATGTGGGGCAATGGGTTCCCGATCGCATGGGTGGTGGCTGTCACGCTGCTCCTCGTCGTCATCACCGGGACGATCGTCGGCGCGATGCTGCCGATGTTGTTCACGCGGCTCGGCTTCGATCCCGCGCTCGCGTCGTCTCCATTCGTTGCTTCGCTCGTTGACGTTGCGGGCATCGTCATCTACTTCACGATCGCCATTCGGCTGCTCGGGCTCACGTGACGCCTAACGGCGACGCCGACCGGGCGCGCCTGGCTCGCGCGACGGTCCTCATCGTCGCCTCGGCCGCGTGTTTCTCGACCATCGCGATCTTCGTCACGCTCGCGACGCGCGCGGGGGCGCCGCTGCTGACCGTGCTCTCCGGACGCTTCTTGTTCGGCACGCTGGCCATCGCGCCAATCGTCGGGCTGAAAACGTTAGGTGGCACCCCGGCGCACTCGCGTAACGCGCTCGTTCTTCGTGCCGGTGCATTGCAGGCGGCGCTGGTGTTCTGCAGCGGGGCGTCGTTGCGCTGGCTGCCCGCGGCGACGCTGGTTTTTCTCTTCTATACGTATCCGGCGTGGGTCACGATCATCGTCGCGCTGCACCGTGGCGAGCGTATCTCGCCGCGGCGCGGACTCGCGCTCGTTCTCTCGCTGATCGGCGTCGCTATCATGGTTGGCGCGCCGGGACGTCTTGTCGTGCATCCGGCCGGTGCCGCGCTGGCGCTCGCGTCAGCGTTCATCTTCGCCGTATATCTCGTGTACACGGATCGGCTGCAGGCATCGACATCGACAGGCGAGACGTCGTTCTGGATCGCTGTCGGCGCCGGAGTGACATTCTTCGTCGCCGCGGCCCTAACGAGGCGCCTGACGATTGACGTTGCGCCGTCCGTCTGGTTGTACATGGCGGCACTCGGGGTGTTGTCGACAGCGGTGGGTTACGGCCTGTTCTTCAAGGGCCTCAGGATCCTGGGCCCCGTACGCACGTCGATCATTTCGACAGCCGAGCCGGTGTGGGCAGCGCTTCTCGGGTGGCTTGTGCTCTCGCAGCCGGTGACGATCGGTACGGCCGTTGGCGGTGCCTGCATCGCCGTCGCTGTCGTGCTGCTGCAGTGGGGCGGTACCACCGTAGTGACAGCAAAGCCGCAGGTTACGTAACGAGCTTGTGCAGGGGCCAGATCACGACGTCGAGACGCTTCGCGAAGTGCACAATCGGCGCGCCGTCCGCGCTGAGCCGATTCGCTGCGAGCATGTCGTTGCGTTCAATCTCGACCTCTGCGCGTTGCAGCGGCCACGGCATGTGGTGAATGTCGGCGAAAGACACCGAGTCGCGTTCCGCATATAGGCGGTAACGCTCAGTCAAAAAGTGTTCTAATGAGCCTGGCGCTGTCTTCAGCACCGGACCGGTTGGACGGTAGCTCGCGAAGAATTGCGCATCAGCCGAGCGCCTCGAGGAGTAATGCACGCGGCCTTCACGCTGTTCGACCCGCATGCTCGCTTGGAAGTACGGGAGTGAGAACAGGAGCCGCCCCCCGAACACTGTCAGCCGGCTGGCTGCATCGAGACTGAAGAACCAGATCCCCGGCCGGTCTCGATGCCTAACGTACGTCCGGACGTTGAGCTCGGGGAATGTCGCGAGCCAAGGAATTGGCGGCACGCCGCGCATCGTGACACCCGACATCCAAAAGGGCACTACGGCGATCCAGGCGTGGCCGTCGTATTCGTCGACAGTCAGCCTGCGCGGGATCAGAGGCGCTACAAGCGACGCAGGGACCGGCCAGTGCAGGAAGGCCAGATCGTTCCACACCTGCTTCCAGAGCCACGGCCCGCTCGGCAGCGGCCACGGGCGATGCGCGGTTTCTCGAAGTGCAGGATGACTCACACGGTCCCGCCTAACGAGCTAGTGGCCGAATTCTCCCAGCGTGCGCGCTCCAACTTCGGCCAATTCGCGGTGCGCTTGTGGAATGTGCTCGCTCGCGGGCCGCGACTCGTCCGCTTCCTGCAGTGTGTACTCGAGCGCCATCCATTGCACCGCCCCACTCTCCAGCCACTCGTGATCTCCCTTCAAGACGCGCTGCGCCAGGCGATAGATCGCGCCATCGTGCGGACCAAAGAGCTGGCGAAAGTTCGTGCGTATCCGCTCCTTCGCCTCGCGGCAGAAGACATCGGCCAGCTCGATCGCATTCGGATTGCCACGCTGCTCGAGCAGTCGCGCGCGGACGCACGCGGCTGCCATGGCATACAGCTCGGCGCCGATCTCAACGGCGCGGAATAACACCATCTGGCGGCGTTCGAGCTTGGGCCCGAAGCGCACCATTGCGTGGAAGATCGAGCGCCCGAGCTTGTTGGCGGCGCGATCGGCAAAGCGCAGGTGTTTCGCCAAGCGTCCAAAGTCGCCGTATGAACGTGGCTTGAGCTCGTTGAGCCAACGCGACGGATACCACGCAGCGTAGAACGGCGCAGACTTGCCTAACGCGGAGAGACGCTCACCGAGCGTCGCTTTCGGCTTGACGATGTTGAACGCGAGCTGGAAGTGTTTGTCGACGGCCTCGCGCGCGATGAAGAGCCGCATGATCTCCGAGGATCCTTCGAAGATCAGGTTGATGCGGAAGTCGCGCATGGCGCGCTCGATCGCGATCGGCCGTTCGCCGCGGCGCGCGAGTGATTCCGCGGTTTCATAACCGCGTCCACCGCGGATCTGCAGTGCGTCGTCGACGATGCGCCAGCCGGTCTCCGAATTCCACATCTTCGCGATCGCCGCCTCGAGCCTGATGTCGTAGCGGCCGCGCTCATAGAGAGCCGTCGACAGCTCCGCGACGGCTTCCATGGCGAACGTGTCGGCGGCCATACGACCGATCTTGCGCGCGATGGCGTCGTGCTTGCCGATCGGCTGTCCCCATTGCACGCGCTCGTTGGCCCACGAGCGGATGACGTTGAGCAGCGCCTTGCTAACGCCGGCACAGCCCGCTGGCAGCGTTAGGCGGCCCGTGTTGAGCGTGATCAACGCGAGCTTGAGACCCTTGCCGACGCCCCAGAGGATGTTCTCCGCAGGAACTTTTACGTTGTCGAAACGGATGACGCCGTTCTCGATCGCTTTGAGGCCCATGAAGCGCAGGCGGTGCTTGACTTCGACACCCGGTGTCGCGGCGTCGACGATGAACGCCGTGATCTGGCGCACCGTCTTCCCGTTAGGCAGTATTTTGTCGGGCGTGCGAGCCATCACGACGAACAATTCGGCTCTCGTCCCGTTGGTGATCCACAGCTTTTCGCCGTTGATGACATAGTGCGAGCCATCATCCGACGGCGTCGCAGTGGTGGTCATGTTCGCCGGATCGCTCCCCGCGTTTGTCTCAGTGAGCGCGAACGCTGAAATCGCGCCGGCGGCGAGCCGAGGGAAGAATTTCTGTTTCTGCTCCTCGGTGCCGAAAAGCTTGAGCGGCTGCGGCACACCGATCGATTGCGACGCAGACAGCAGCGCGACGAGGTTGCCGTCTTTCGACGTCACCAGCTCCATCGCGCGGATGTACGTCATCTGCGACAAGCCAAGGCCGCCGTACTCCGTCGGAATCTTTATCCCGAACGCCCCCATCTCGCGCAGCTCTTGCACGTACGATTCCGGGATTTCGCCGGCGCTGTCGACGTCGTCTGACGGAAAGCGCTCCAGGAACGCGCGCAGCTTATCGAGAAATGGCTTGGCGCGCGCTTGTTCGACGGGATCGAAGACTTCCGGATGCGGATGGATCAGGTCCAGCCGGAAGCGGCCGAGAAACAGTTCGCGTACGAAGCTCGGGTATTCCCACTCGGTCTCGCGCGCCGCTTCGGCGACATCGCGAGCCTCAAGCTCTGAGACATGCGTGGATTTCGTATCGGTCATATGCAGAGCCCGTCCCAATCCTGAAGTGTTACCCCGCCACCGCCGAAGGCGCCACGGCATTGGAGCGACGTTCGGCAATTCCTCGTCGCAACGCGAGGAACGTACCTACAAGTGAGATTATTCCGAATACGGCCCACTGAATGGCGTAGCTCAAATGCGGGCCAGCGGTTATGGCAGGGGGAGAGAGCCGCGCGGGCGTGGTTTCGCTCGCGGGAGCGGGTGTAGTGAGCACGAACACATACGGCAATAGTTGCGTCCCTTCACCCAATCGCAGCAGCAGAGAATCCCGGACGAGTTGTCGGAGTAATTGCGGACGGCCTTCCATCGTCACCGGACCGCGCGCCGAGACAAAGCTGTCGAGAAACCCGTTCGCCTCCACGCTGCCGCGTTCGCGCCAGCGCGCAAAGTCGATCGTCATTCCATCGGGCGCGTAGACCCAGCCACGATTTGTCAGCAGCGTGCGACCGTCCGGGAGTCTAAGCGGCGTTAGGATGTAGACACCGGGTGAGCCGTCGCGCGCGCGCAGCGCCAACGCGAGCTCGTGCTCGTAGTCGAACACGCCGCGCAGATATGTGCGTCGGTACTGAGCCGATGCGGTGTCGTTAGGAATCTCCGACAGTGGCACCGGAGCCGCCGACACACGCTCGGCCAGCAGCGCGTTGTATTGGCGCCGCTGCTCCAGGCGATCGACCTGCCACTTGCTCAGCCGAAAGCAGCCTAACGCGACGGCGACACCGATTGCCGAGAGCAGAATGTAGCGGAATGCCATGTTGCATTCAGTCTAACCACTAGGCCCTAGCCCCTAGCCCCTAGAGCAGTGATAGCTGCTCCCCCATTTGCGCCGGCTCTACCGCCCGGAGCCCCAGGCGTCGCTGGAACTCACGGGTGGTCTCGGGCGCATGCCCTGAAAAATGGTTGTTCACGTAGCCGTACACGGCCGGAGTCTTCGTCGCGAGTTGGCGGATCGCCGCCACCCAGCTTTCGATTTCGCGCGTGCGGTCGATCTGGATTCGCGAGTAGTCCACGAGATCGCGATTCGGCCCGAGCCAGCGGATGTATGCGAAGTCCGCCGTCGGACGTTCAGCGAGCGCGAGCATTGTCTTGCGCGGTATCCAGCGTCCGTCGGTCAGCGCCAGGGCGACCGAGTGATCGGCCAGCAGCGCGATGACGCCGTCGTGAATCCAGCCTTTCTGGCGAAACTCGATAGCGAAACGCAGGTCGCGCGGGAGATGGCGAAAGAACGACGCCAGCGCGGGGAGCTCGTTAGGCGCGAAGTCGGGACCCAGCTGAATCAGAATAGGCCCCAGCGCGCGCCCCAATTCGCGTGCGCTGTCGCTGAACGCGGCGAGCACCTCCGTCGACTGACGAAAGCGGCGCTCGTGTGTGATCTCCTGCGGCAGCTTTAGCGCGAAGACGAAATCAGGCGGGACGCGGTCCGCCCAACCGCGCACCGTTTTCGCCGGCGGGACTGCATAGAACGTCGCGTCCACTTCGACGGTGTCGAACGCCCGAGCATAGACCGACAAGAAGTCAGTCGCGCGCGTTCCAGTGGGAAAGAACGGCCCGACCCAGGCGTCGTAATTCCATCCCATGCAGCCCAGTCGGATGCGATCGCTCATGGCGTCAATCTGCGACATGTGCAGGCCGGGCAACACCTTCAGCCGCCCTTGCAGCCTCGATAGCAAAGTGATATCATGTGGCTATCACTTTCGGCATGGGTCCGATGCTTCGCGAAAAGCCGTTTCGGGCGACTAGTGGGTACCTGGCGCTGTTCATTGGCATTGTCCTGGTCGGCGTCTCAGTCTGGCAAATCGTGGCGAGCGCGAACGCCGGTCGCGCGCCTCTCGTCGTGCTGTGGAGTGTCATCGCCGTGCTAGCGACCTCGAGCTTCGCCGGCCTCTTCACCGTTCAGCCTAACGAGGCGAAGGCACTCACGCTCTTCGGAGCCTACAAGGGCTCGGTGCGGGAGGCCGGCTTCTGGTGGGCGAATCCGTTCATGCACAAGCGCCGCGTGTCTTTGCGTGCGCGCAACTTCGAGACGGCCAAGCTGAAGGTGAACGACTCGCACTCCAACCCGGTCGACATCGGCGCGATCGTCGTCTGGCGCGTGGTCGATTCGGCTGAAGCGCTCTTCGAAGTCGACGACTATCAGAACTACGTGCGCGTGCAAAGCGAGTCCGCAGTGCGCGCGCTGGCTTCAGCGTATCCGTATGACGCGCACACGCCGGGCGACGTCGCGCTCAGCACGCATCCTGACCAGATCGCGAAGGCGCTGCATGAAGCGATTCAGGAGCGGCTGCAACGTGCCGGTGTTGAAGTGACAGAGGCGCGCATCAGTCACCTCGCGTATGCACCGGAGATCGCCTCAGCGATGCTGCGGCGGCAACAGGCCAACGCAATTATCGCGGCACGGCAGCGCATCGTAGAAGGCGCAGTGTACATGGTCGAGAACGCTCTGCAGATGCTCGCCGAGCGCGCGGTGGTGACGCTGGACGAGGAGCGCAAGGCAGCGATGGTGAGCAACCTTTTGGTCGTGCTCTGCTCCGACAAGGACGCGCAGCCGATCGTGAACACGGGCACGATCTATCAGTAGTTCATGGCGGAGCGCAAAGCTTTTCTCGTCAGGCTCGACCCAGCGCTGCTGGCGGCACTGCAGCGCTGGGCGAACGACGAGCTACGCTCCTTGAACGGACAGATCGAATACGTATTGCGTGACGCCTTGCGGAAAGCCGGCCGCTTGTCGGGCGACGCCTAACGTGCAAAAGCGGGAACGCAGATGTACGCAGAAACAGGCGCAGACTACGCAGATACTGCCGTACTTGAGTTAACAAGAAACGCGGTATCGGCGTTCACCTGCGGCCTTTCAAGATCTGCGTTTTTTGCGTGCCCGCTTTTGATCTTGTCAGTCGGCGATAGGTGCCACGTGCATCAGGCCTGCGAGTCGCGCACCGATCTGCACTGGCAAGTCGTTAGGCGCAACTTTGATTGAAATGGGCCCGTCGAACGGTGCACGCTCGACGATCTCCGCCTCTGCACCAGGACGCAGCCCGAGCTTGGCGACGTAGCGCAGGAGATCCGCGTCTTCGTCTGCCACACTCACCACGCGACAACGTTGACCGGGTCTGAGATCGAGCAGGGTGCGCAGCGGCGTCTCGTCCACATCACCTTCGCGCGTTGGAATCGGCGCTCCGTGCGGATCGATGTTCGGCTCGCCGATCGCGCGGGCCATGCGATCTACCAGCTCGTCGCTCGCCGCGTGCTCCAGCCGCTCTGCTTCTTCGTGCACACGATCCCAGGGATAGCCTAACGCGCGCGCAAGATACGCCTCGATCACCCGGTGCCGCCGGATCGTGCGCAGGGCCGCCTTGCGGCCCGCGGCAGTCAACCTCGTCCCCTTGTAGCGCTCGTGGCTGATGAGACCCTGGTCCGCCAGGCGCCGGATCATCCCGCTCACGCTCGCCGCCGCAATACCAAGTCGAGCAGCGATGTCGTTCGTCGCGGCCGCTTCCCCGCCGCGCTCGATGTCGTAAATCGCCTTGAGATAATCCTCGGCTGGCGCCGTGATCGAATCGCTCATGTCGTCACAGGACGGCGCAAAAGGAGCACCGGAATCGTTGTCGCGTGCCGAACGGCGTTCGCCACACTGCCGTACACGACGTCCGCGATGAACTTGTGTCCGTGCGTCGCCATCGCGATCAGGTCGCACTTCTCTCGTTCTGCCGCAGCCGTGATCTCGCGCGCGGGATCGCCCACCGCGAGCAATGCTTCGACCTTGATACCCTCGCGTTCAAGCTCGCTCGCCGTGCGCTCGAGGTACGCCCGATCCTCGCGCATCTCTTCCGATTCTCTCAGGTCGAGATGGCGGATGTTTCGCGCAGCCCACCCGTCGGCGACGTGTATCAATACGACTGAGGCGCCGCAAAATCGCGCGAGATTCTTCACGTGGTCGAGAATGTGCGCATCCGTCGGCGAGTTCTCGACTGGAACCATGACGTGTTTGTACATCAGCGGATCCAATTTCCGATGACCTGAATGAGAAGCCAGGCGTTCAGTGACGCGATCACAGCCGCCACCAGATAAGCGAGCAGCTTGAGCCACCGCGGATTGACGAAGGTTCCCATCTTAACCTTGTCGGACGTGAACATCACGAGTGGAAAGACGGCAAACGAGAGCTGCATGCTGAGAATCACCTGGCTCAGCACGAGCAGCTGCGCCGTTCCGCTGGCACCCCACACAATCGCCGTAATTGCGGCGGGCACGATCGCGATCGCACGCGTGATCAGACGGCGCAGCCACGGTCGCAAGCGGATGTTGAGGAAACCCTCCATCACTATCTGACCGGCCAGCGTGCCGGTCAGCGTAGAGTTCTGCCCGGACGCGAGCAGCGCTAAGGCAAAAACGCTGGACGCTCCAGCGACGCCTAACAGGGGCGTGAGCAGCTTGTACGCGTCTTGAATCTCCGCGACCCCGGTGTTTCCCGTGCGATTGAACGTCGCCGCCGCGACAATCAGAATCGACGCGTTGATGAAAAGCGCGAACGACAATGCGATCGTCGAATCGATGAATGCATAGCGCACAGCCTCGCGTTTCCCCGTCGCGCTTTCTTCGTAATTGCGCGTCTGCACGATCGACGAGTGCAGATAGAGGTTGTGAGGCATTACCGTCGCGCCGAGTATTCCGATCGCGATGTAGAGCATCTCGGGATTGCGAAGGATCTCGGCGCTCGGAAGAAATCCGCGCGCGACGCCCGCGATGTCAGGCTTGGCGATCCAGAGCTCGAAGAAGAAGCAGAGCCCGACGGTTGCGATCAGTGCTATCACCAAGGCTTCGAGCAAACGAAACCCCTTGTTCTGAAGATAGAGCACGATGAGCACGTCGAGCGCTGTGATCAGCACGCCCCACTCGAGCGGAATATTGAATAGCAGATTCAGCGCGATCGCTGTTCCGATGACTTCCGCGAGATCGCACGCCGCAATGGCGATTTCGCATAGGACCCAGAGACCAATGGCGACGGGACGCGAGTAGTGATCGCGGCAGGCTTGTGCGAGATCGCGCCCCGTGACGATGCCGAGCTTGGACGCGAGTCCCTGGAGCAAGACGGCCATGAGGTTCGAGAGCAGGATGACCGTGAGGAGGGTGTATCCGAACGCTGAGCCGCCGGCCAAGTCGGTGGCCCAGTTGCCTGGATCCATGTAGCCCACTGCGACGAGATATCCCGGTCCTGCGAACGCGAGGATCTTCCGCCACCAGACCAGGTTGCTGACCGGAATCGTCCGGTAGACCTCGGCGAGGCTGGGTGTGACGCGAGCGCGCCGCCAGCCCGCGTGTGGGTGAACCGTTGCGCCTTCGGCACCCGCATGTGACTGGGTGCCGTCGGACGGCGGGACATCGGCGGCAGCGGACGAGGTTGTCACGCGGATGTGAATGCGAGCGAAGGGATTTAGGAGAGCCTAAATTATTCTTGAGGGCAAACTCGGTCAACAGCACGGAGCCAGAGATTTGATTTGCTTTGACAAACCAAATGATTTTCCGTAGGTTGGCGCCATGCGAGCTGACGTTCAAGCGCTGCTGCGCGACTACCCGCGGATATTTTTCGCGTGTCATCGTCAACATGTGCGCGATGAAGCGACGTCGCGCGTGCTGAGCTCGCACCAGGCGAGCATCCTGGACCATCTGGACGAGATCGAAGGAACGGACCTCACGCGCTTGGCGTCGCACATGGGCGTCACGCTGAGCACGATGTCGCTCGCTGTGGATCGCCTCGCACGCGGCGGCTACGTCGCGCGCACGCGCGACGCCAAGGACGCTCGGCGCGTGCAGCTGCGCCTAACGAGTGCCGGAGTGCGCATCAAGCGCGCGCAGTCGGTGCTCGAGCCCGAGCTCGTGGCACAGCTGCTGGACCAGATGGATGCGGCCGAACGCGAGGACGCGCTGCGTGGACTCGCCGCGCTGGGGCGGGCGGCCGACGCGATGCGTCACGCAGCCTTCGAGCGCCGCCGCGCGGACGCGGCGGGCGCTGCCTGAGCCTCACCATTCTCCGCCGGAGGACTCGTTATGCGCTGGGTCATCATCGTCGTCGTCGGGCTCCTGGCCGTCGTCGCGCTCGTGGCGCTCATCGGCGTGTTCCTCCCGCAGAGCCACGTCGCCACGCGGTCGCGCGTATTCCCGCGCACGGCCGAGCGCGTCTTTTCGGCGATCAGTGACGTGCGCAACTATCCGAAGTGGCGCCCAGGCGTGCGCGAAGTCACCGTGCTTTCCGAAAGCCCGCTGCGCTGGCGCGAGGATGGCTCGAACGGCAAGGTCGAGTTCGAGCTGACCTCGAGCGATCCGCCGAAGCGGCAGGTCGTGACGATCGCGAGCAAGGACCTCCCCTTCGGCGGGCGCTGGGAGTATGAGCTCGCGGCCGACGGGAGCGGGACGCGCCTAACGCTGAGCGAGCATGGTGAGGTATACAATCCCATCTTCCGCTTCATGGCGCGCTTCGTCTTCGGCTACAGCAAGACGTTGGAGGACTACCTGAGCGCGCTGGACGGCTACCTCGCGCGTCCCGCCGGCGCTTAGTCGAGAAGCGCGAGCAGCGAGCGCAGGATCCTGTTCGTCATTCCCCAGACAACGGTGGGACCGACGACGAAACTTGGTTCACTGCGTGTTTCACCGCGGATGTGCACGACGGAGTCGCGCTGCGAGGCGGAGTCGCGCAGCGCACGCAATGGAATCCAGAGTGCGTCGGCGACTTCGGCATTGAGCGTGAGCACGACGTCGGGCCTAACGACGGCGACGTAGGGCGTCACGATG
>DATBKN010000140.1:0-8690 GCA_036555845.1 Gemmatimonadaceae bacterium
CTCAGGGAGGCCAGCGCTCGTTCCGCTACGTCGCGCCGGCCGCTCTGATCCTGATACTCGTCTTCGCGGTCATGTACGCGCGCGATCGCAGTCGCGGCGGGTATCGCGCCGTACGCTTGGAACGCGTTGGCGCGGCAGTGCTCCTCGCCATCGCGTTCGGCTTGCCGCGCCCGCTGCATGCGCAGGTGCGCCCGGCTGCGCGGGCGGAACGGCTGCGCGTCCTTTTCCTCGGCGACAACGGACACCATCAGCCCGCAGTGCGAGCGAAAGAGCTGTTGCCGGCGCTCGCGCGCAACGGCATCGATCTGTTCTACACCGACGATCGCAACGACCTCAACCCTAACGAGCTAGCGCGCTACCACGTGCTGATGCTCTACAACAACCACACGACGATTTCGGATCCACAGCTCAACGCCCTGCTCGACTTCGTCGCGCGCGGGCATGGACTCGTCGTGTTGCACTGCGCGTCCGCGTCATTCCAGAACTCGGAGACTTTCATCAAGCTCGTCGGCGCGGCGTTCAAGAGTCACGGCACGGGGGTATTCAGCGCCGTGCGCGTGGCGCCCGATCATCCGGCGATCAAGGGCGTCCCCACAATCGAGAGCTGGGACGAGACCTACGTCCACACGAAGCACAATCCTGTGGACCGCACAGTGCTCGAGGTGCGCCGGGAGAATGGGCACGACGAGCCGTGGACCTGGGTGCGCACGTATGGCAAAGGGCGAGTGTTCTACACCGCCTGGGGGCACGATCAACGCACGTGGTCGAACGCTGGGTTTCAGCAGCTGGTTGGCCACGCCGTGCGCTGGACGACCGGCGATTGGGCCCTGACGCAGATCGCCACGGATCCCGCAACAAAGATCGTGGATCTCGAAGTGCCGCTGCCGACGTACAAGCGTCCGCCGGCGCCGTGGAACGTGCTGGACACCGCTATCACGAAGGCGCAGGCGGCCCTAACGACGCCCGCCATGCTCCGCATGGTAACGCTGCCGCCACGCTTTCACGCGGAGTCATTTGCCACGGAACCAATGGTCGGCAACATCATCGACTTCACGTGGGATGCGCGCGGCCGCATGTGGGCGGTGGAAACGAACGACTACCCAAACACAGTGTTGCCGGACAGTGTCCCCGGACACGATCGCATTCTCATCATCGAAGACACGAATAGAGACGGCCGCGCGGACAAGCTCACGGTGTTTGCCGACGGGCTCAACCTCGCCACGAGCCTAACGTTGGCAAACGGCGGCGTCGTCGTCGGTCAGGCGCCGCACATGCTCTTTTTCAAGGACACCAACGGCGACGACAAGGCCGACGAGCGCCAGATCCTCTTCACCGGCTGGCCGCGCACGGACACACACGGCGCGATCAGCAACCTGCGCTACGGATTCGACAATCAGGTGTTAGGCTCGGTGGGATATAACGGCTTTCGCGGAACTGTGGGCGGCGTGACGTATGGTCGTGGTGAATTCGGCTCCGGCTACTTTCGCTTCCCAGCGGACGGCTCGCGTCTCGAGTATCTCGCTCGCACGAGCAACAACACATGGGGCGTCGCGCTCACAGAAGACAACTTCATCTTCGGATCCACGGCGAATAGCCGGCCTAGCAACTTCGTGCACATCCCCGCGCGCTACTACCGCGCGATGGGCTTGCGTGACACGATCCTCCCAGGCATCGCGGATCGCCTCGACATCTATCCCCAGATCGACATCATGCAGGTCGATCAATTCGGTCGCTACACAGCCGGCACGGCGCACGAGATCTACACGGCGCGTGCATTTCCGCGTGAATACTGGAACCATCGTGCATTCGTGGCCGAGCCGACGGGGCACGTTATCGGCATGTTCGACCTAACGTCGAATGGCAGCGCGTATCGCGCGAAGAACCGCTGGAACTTCCTGTCGGCGCGCGACGCGTGGGTCGCGCCGGTTCAAGTGAAGGTCGGCCCCGATGGCGCCATTTGGGTTTCCGATTTCTACACGCTGGTCGCACAGCACAATCCAACGCCGGAGAACATGATGGGGTGCTGCAAGACCGGCGCTGGCCAGGCGTACGAGACGCCGAACCGCGATCGTCTGCACGGGCGCATGTATCGCATCTCCTACGACAGCATGCGCGCAGCGGCACCGATGCGCCTGGATAATGCGACGCCGCAGCAGCTCATCCGCGCGCTGTCAAACGACAACATGTTCTGGCGCCTAACGGCCCAACGCCTGCTCGTCGAGCGAGGCAAGCGCGATGTAATCCAACAGCTCGTCGCACTTGCGAATGATCACACCGTCGACTCGTTAGGGCTCAACGTCACGGCGCTGCATGCGTTGTGGACGCTGCACGGACTCGGCGCGATTCCGACCGACATGTGGACGCCGCAGCCCGTGAGCGCCGACGCGGGGGCGGAAGCGGCGGCGCGCCGTGCACTGTATCATCCGGCTGCGTCGCTGCGTCGAGCGGCGCTGCAGATGCTGCCGCATGACGAGCGCTTGCTCGGCGAAATGCTGACAGCCGGGATCCTCCCGGATCGCGCGTCGCCGTGGACAGTGGAGTACACGGTACCCACATCGCTGCTCGAGGATGCCGATGCGCACGTGCGTGTGGCCGCGTTGCTCGCGCTCGCCGACATGCCTGGATCGCCGCGCGCGGCGACTGCGATCTCGGAGATGCTGCTGCATCCCGACAACGCACGCGATGCGTGGATACCGGACGCTGCGGCAATGGCCGGATCCAAGCAAGGCGTAGAGTTCGTCAGAGAACTCGTTAGGCGGCCGCTCCCGGCAAGCGATTCAGCCGCGATGGCTGGCATCGCGCGCAGCGTGCACAAGCTCGTGCGCTTCTATTCCGCGCCTGCCGACGGATTTGCCGTCGTGCGGCTCATCGAGACGGTTCCCCAGACACATCCTGTGATCGGGGCCGCCATCCTCGATGCGGTCGCATCGGCTTGGCCCGAGGAACGCCCGCCGCAACTGTCCGTCGAACAGCGGGCAATTCTGCAAGCCGCGGCGCGCGGCGCTCCCGCCCTCGCCGAGGGGTTCACAAAAGTGGCCGCACGCTGGACCTTGCTGGACGTGTTCAAGAGCCAATGACGTTCCGGCTCGCACTCCTCACGCTAGGCATGGCGGCCGGGGCCCTTGGCGCCACGGCGCGCAGGAACGCAGCGCCGTCGGTTCAGCCCGACACAACGCTGGTTCTGCGCGCGAGCGGGAGCACGCTCGAATTTCTCCCCGCTCGCCTTTCCGCGCGCAGCGGAACACACGTGCGGATTCGATTCGTCAATGACGGCACGCTGCCGCACAACGTCGTCGTCCCAAAAAACGACGACGATCTGGATGCCTTGGCGACGGCGGCGTACAACGCTGGCGCCACGGGGTTTGTGCCGTTAGGCGATACGGCGAAGCTCGTCGTCTACACCAAGCTCGTATCCCCGGGAGAAACGGCGGAACTGAGCTTCGTGATGCCGGCGCCAGGAGAGTATCGCTACGTATGCCTCTTCCCGGGCCACGCGAACTCGATGCTAGGAACTCTGCGCTCGCTTCGTTGATCGTTCCGCGCGCACGGCCACGAAGGCCATCCAGAAGGAGACGATCAGCAGTCCGTACATCTCGCGCGACTCCTCGACGCCCGCGTTCTTCATTTCCCACGCGCTGAACATCTCGCCAGGGTTCACCTTGCCGACGACACGTGGCGCGATTGTCAGCGCCCAGACCAATGCGATAGCTCCCACGACGAGGGGCTGCCATTTGCCTACGCGCCCGATCAGTGACAACAGGCAGACCAGCGCGGCCGCACCGTAGATCGTGGCCCAACGGATCGGGTCGGGATCGTTGAACTGCACGACAACAGAGAGCGCAAACATCAGCAAGAAGAGCGCGTCGGCGATCTGCCAGAGGCGAGAGGGCATAGCGATCAACGTGCGCTGCGGACGCCTAACGAGAAGGAATGTCCCGCGGCGGGATAGAAGTATGCCGCGCCGCTTCCGCTCGGGTCGAGGAAGCCGGTGCTGCTGTAGCGCGCATCGAGCAGGTTGCGTGCCCCGAGCACGACCTCGATGCCAGCGACGCGGCGCGACAGCTGCACGTCCACGCGCGTGTAGTTTGGAATCCTGCGCGTGTTTTCGTCATCGAGGAACATCTCGCGCGAATGCGTCGCCGTGACGCGGAGATCGAATGCGCCTCCCGGCGTGATCCCAAATCCGGTCGATAGCGCGTGCCGCGGAATGGCTTTGAGCGACTTGCCTGACGATTCGCCGCTTCGCGCTGTGACCGCTTGCAACGTGTAGTTGCTGAAGAACGAGAATGGTCCCAACCCGTCGGCACTCAAACCGAGCTCGAGCCCGCGGTGGCGGCTGCGTCCGATGTTCACGTAACGCAGCGTCGCCACGTCGAAATCCAGCTCGTCTTTCATGCCCATGTGATAGACGGACGCGGAAAGTGAAATGGGGCTCGCCGTCGCCGCGCGGAACGCGTGCGAGATGCCCGCTTCGAGGCTCACGCCATGCTGCGGGTCGAGTGCGTCGTTCGCGGTCGTCAAGGAGAACGGCGGAAACGGTACCGGGATCGGACGCTGATCGAAGAGCTGGTCCAGCGTGGGAGCTTTGAATGAACGGCTCACTGCAACGTAGACGTGAGCGCCCGGCCCATAGCGATAATTCAGAGCGACCTTCGGGCTCAAGGCGCCATGCGAGGCGCTGCTACGTTGTGCCGCAGCCGGCGCCTCGGGCTCGAACGCATCGCGCAGCCAATCAGCGCGCACACCTAACGAAAGGCGCAGTTGCGGCAACGGCTCTTTCACGTAGTGGAGAAAGAGCGCCGCGGTGGCCCGCGTCGCTGTACCGCGTGCCGACAGGTCTCCGCGCGAGCCGTCGGCGGCAGCATATACAAAGACATCACCGGAGACAACGTCGTAGTAGCGCGAGTCGAGCGTGCCGCGCGATAGATCGGCGCCTAACATGAGATCACCGAGCGCAAGCTGAGTGCTCGCCATTGCGCGGCTTGCTGTTGCGTCGCGTTGGCGCGTATCGCCGAAGTCAGGCGACAGAGGCAGCGTTCGCACCGCAGTCATGCCGCGATGCTCGAGGATCAAGGATCCTGTGAGATGCCCCCGCAGGGAGACGAGGCGCTCGCCGTCGGCTGTGAGCGTCAACTCGCGGTCGCGCGTGTCGTCGAAGCGGAAGAAGAAGTTGGACGCATTCCGGTTGCGCGCGAAGAGCGATTCGAGCAAGGGGCCGGGCTCCTGGAACTCGCGCGCGTGCACGGCGGCACCTAACGTGAGCCGTGCACCCGGACTGGCTGCGACATCAAAGCTGCCTCGAGCGCGGAATGCGCCGCGCTTGGAATGCATCCTGCTGCCTTCCGTCCAATCCAGCGCCGTCGATATAGCGGCCGGCCGGCCGCGCAGCCGGCCCGTCAGCGAGGCGCCGCTCGCGATGCTCCCCTTGGAATCCACGCCGAGTTCCCAGCGCGTGCGTCGCACGCCGACGCCTAACAAGGGCCTCGTGATGACGTTGATCACCGCGCCGAGCGCCGCGTCACCGTACAAGGGCGACGAACTCCCGCGCACGACCTCGACAGCCTCGATCGCACTCACGTTAGGCAGTGCGTCCCATGCTACTAGTCCGTTCTGGAGCTGGTTCACAGGCTGCCCGTTCACGAGGACGACGACATATTCCGCCTCGCCGCCACCGTAGAAGCCGCGTACCATCAGTTGAGGATCGCGACCCTGGCTGTCGAAATCGACGAGCGCAATGCCCGGCACCAGTCGCAACAGCTCGGCGAACCCGGCGTGTGCTGTGGCGCGCAGGCTCGCGCGATCGATGTGGGTGATAGCTGTCGGAGTAGCTGACAACGCCGTCGGCCCGCGTTCCGCGGTCACGACGACAGGATCGAGCGGCCGAGCGCGCGTGCTATCGCGCTGTCCTTGCGCGGCGGTCGCGAGGCCGGCGACCGCGACTACCACTGCGCACTTCACGATAGCAGCTGGATGGACTTGAACCTGCGCGCCTGTTCCTCGATCGCCGGCTCTGTGGCCAGTCGTTCGATGCTGGACGCGCCGAAGAACCCTGCGACGCCGCGGGTGTGCTGGAGCACATACTGCGCCTCGTTAGGTTGCGCGATGGGTCCGCCGTGGCAGAGCACGATCACGTCCGGATTTGTGCGCTTCGCCGCGTCGTGCATCGCCTGCACGCGTTGCACGGCCTCGTCCAGGGACATCGCCGCGCTCTTTACCCCCACAGACCCTGCAACCGTGGTATTCACGTGCGCGACGACCACGTCGGCCCCGGCCTTCGTGAACCGCTCGGCCGTATCCTCATCGAAGACATAGGGGCACGTGAGCATGCCTAACGCGTGCGCCTGGGCGATCATGTCCACTTCCAGCTGGATGCTCATCCCCGTTTCCTCGAGGATTTGACGAAACTGTCCGTCGATCAGCCCGACCGTCGGGAAATTCTGTACGCCGTCGAAGCCCATCGCCTTGAGCTCTGGAAGAAAGACACTCATCAGCCGGAACGGATCGGTGCCGCAGACACCGGCCAGCACGGGGACGTCCCTAACGATTGGCAGAACCTCGCGCGCCATATCGACGACGATCGCGTTGGCGTCGCCGTACGGCATCATCCCGGCGGCGCTGCCGCGGCCGGCCATGCGATAACGACCTGAGTTGTAGATGATGATGAGATCGACGCCGCCCTTCTCGGCAAACTTCGCCGAGATGCCTGTGCCGGCGCCGGCGCCGATGATCGGGCGCTTGGCGGCGATCTGTGCCCGCAGCCGGCGCAAGGATTCGTCTTTCGCGATGAACGGCACTGACTACCTGGGATGCGGTGAAAGGCAACTGCGATTCGGATTCGCCGGACACAGCTGACCAAGCGGATCCATCACGTTAGGCACGAGCTCCCACCTCAATGACAAAAGTGCTTTAGACAAAAACAAGGAAACTCTGTGCATTCCGCCCCGCTCCGAACAGCAGTTGCTCTTTGGGAAGGGAGGTTCAATCGTTAGGGCAAGAGGGACAAGAGCTCGTCCGCGAGAGCGTGCGCAAAGTCGGGGTCATTGATGTGCGCGTCAAGCTCGCGCACGCGAACATTCGGCCCCACATGCGACTTGAGCGCTGCGAACAACTCACGATTCGCGTGCGGATTGTGGAACGGCTGCCCCTCCGCGTCGATCATGCTCACGCCTTTGAGCGGCAACATGAGCACAACCGGGCCCTTCGCGCGATTCAGCTGCTCGGCGATGCGACGGCCGACTTCGGCGCACTCCTCCGCCGACGTCCGCATCAGCGTCACGGACGCGTTGTGTTTGTATAACGTCCGCCCCTGAAATCGCTGCGGCACTGTATCGAGGGCGCCGAAGTTCACCATGTCCAGCGCGCCAACGGAGACCACTTGAGGAACTCCGCTCGCCGCAGCGGCGCTCAGCCGATCGGGACCCGCGCTGAGCGCGCCACCGACAACTTCGTCGCACCATTCGGTCGTCGTGACGTCGAGGACGCCGACGAAGTAGCCGTCCGCGATCAAACCTTCCATCGCTCGGCCGCCGGTTCCCGTCGCGTGAAAAACAATGACGTCGTAGCCGGCCTGCTCGAGACGCTTGCGCGCCTCGGTGACGCAGGCCGTCGTTACCCCGAACATCGTCGCCGCAATCAGCGGGCGATCGCCTAACGCCGGCGTCGCTTCGGTCGCGACCATCCCGCAGATCGCACCCGCCGCATTCGCCAGTACGCGCCGCGACAGCGGGTTGAGTCCGGCGATGTCGACGACGGAGTACATCATCGTGATGTCCTTCACGTCGACGTACGGCGCCGTGTTTCCCGATGCCATCGTCGAAACCATCAACTTTGGAATGCCGACCGGAAGCTCACGCATGGCCGCTGTGATCAGCGCCGTCCCGCCACCACCCCCCAATCCCAACACCCCAGCGAAGCGTCGTTCCTCGAAAAGCCGGCGCGTGAGCGCCCTCGCGCCCGCAGTCATGACGTCCACTGCCTCACCGCGATCGCCCCGCGCGCGCAACTTCGCCAGCGATGATCCCCCTGCCTGCGCGACTTCAGCAGCCGAAATGTCAGGCGCAACGCGCGCTTCGCCCAGGACACCGGTGTCCATCACCAGTGCCGCATGGCCGCGTGCGTGAATCAGCTCGCGCACGAAGGCATATTCGTCGCCTTTGGTGTCCAGCGTGCCAATCAGCAGAACGGTCGCCACGAACTCGTTAGGCTAGGGCAAAGGGATCGGCGTGCGCAGCGAACGCCAGGGTTCATCCTGATGCACCTCGACGAGAGCCGGCCCTTCGATCCTGGCCGGCGAGAGGATCGCCAGAAACACCAGCTCATCATCGCCGGCGTTGTACGTCCCATGAACCATGTCGCGCGGGATGTGCGCCATCTCCCCGGCACGCAGCAGGCGCTTTTCATGGTGCACCCACTGCTCTGCCGTTCCCGAGATCACGTAAATGATCTCTTCCATCTCCGGGTGCCGATGGAATTGGTGCGCCTTGCCAGCTGGCATCCGCACGCGCACGAGCATTAGGTCGCGGGCGTCGGTGAGGCCCTCGCGGCAGAGCCACTCGTGTGGCCCCCACGGTGATGGCTCAACCTCCATGTTTCCGGCTGTTACAAAACGCTGCGGTGGGTCGGACATTCGCGGTGTAGACTGGGGGCGGCTACGCTCGCCCGTGCAAAGGCAGTCGTCAACAGTGCGCGGC
>DATBKN010000141.1:0-1677 GCA_036555845.1 Gemmatimonadaceae bacterium
ACGCGACGCATCGTCGAGATCACCGGTCCGACCGACAGGAAGATGGTGATCAACGCCCTCAACTCGGGGGCGGACGTTTTCATGGCGGACTTCGAGGACGCGACGTCGCCGACGTGGGACAACCTCGTGCAGGGACAGATCAATCTGCGCGACGCCATACGCCGCGAGATCGCCTTCGATGACCCGTCGAGCGGGAAGTCGTATCGCCTCGGTGAGAAGCTAGCAACGCTCCTGGTGCGGCCGCGCGGACTGCACCTGAAGGAAGCGCACGTCGAGGTGAACGCAAAGCCGCTCCACGCATCGCTCTTCGATTTCGGCCTGGCGTTCTTTCATAACGCGTCCGAGCTGATCGCGCGTGGCAGTGGCCCCTATTACTACTTGCCCAAGCTCGAGTCGCACCGCGAGGCGGCGCTGTGGAACGACGTTTTCGTCGCTGCGCAGTCGGCGTTAGGTATCGCGCGCGGGACGGTCCGCGCGACAGTGCTGATCGAGACGCTTCCCGCCGCATTCGAGATGGAAGAGATCCTGTTCGCGTTACGCGAGCATTCCGCCGGACTCAACTGCGGCCGCTGGGATTACATCTTCAGCCACATCAAGACGCGCAGGCATGATGCGAAGGCGACGTTCCCGGACAGGTCACAGATCGGGATGACGCAGCCCTTCATGCGCGCGTACACGCAGCTGGCGATCAAGACCTGTCACCGCCGCGGCGCCTTCGCGATGGGTGGGATGTCCGCCTACATCCCCACGCGCGATCCGCAGGCGAACGAGAAGGCGTTCGCGCAGGTGCGCGCTGACAAGGATCGTGAGGCAGGAGATGGTCACGACGGGACGTGGGTGGCTCACCCTGGTCTCGTGAACGTCGCGCGCGATGCGTTTGCCTCGCGCCTGGCTTCCGGCGCCGCAAACCAGCTCGGCGTCATGCGAGCCGACGTGCAGGCGTCGGCCGCTGCCATGCTTGAAGTGCCGGCGGGAGCTCGAACTGAGGCCGGTCTCCGTCAGAACGCCCGAGTGGGCATCCAGTACATCGAAGCGTGGCTGCGCGGGGTCGGAGCGGTGCCGCTCTACAATCTGATGGAAGACGCCGCGACCGCGGAGATCTCGCGCTCGCAGGTGTGGCAGTGGCTGCGCTGGGGTGTTGCGCTGGAAGACGGCCGCCAAGTGACGCCGGAGCTTGTCGATAAGACGATCGCCGACGAGATGGGGGTGATCGCTCGGGAAGTGGGCGAGGCTCGCATGGAAAGCGGTCGTTTTGACGAAGCGCGCGAACTATTCGCTGGCCTCGTTTTCGCAAAAGAAATCCCCGAGTTCCTAACGACGATCGCCTACGACCGAATCACCACCACCGACTCTAACACCGTGAGTACGATATGAACCGCTCCACCCCTGCCCGTGTGATTGCCTTCCCCGCCGAAAAGCAAAACGGCGCGGATCCAGCCGTCGAGCGGCCCCTGGGTCGTTCAGACGTGCCCGCCGATCGCTGGGAGGGGATCGTCCGTCCCTACTCTGCCGAAGACGTGAAGCGGCTGCAAAGCACAGTTCGGGTCAAACACACGCTCGCCGAAGTCGGCGCCGCTCGGCTCTGGGAGCTGCTCACCAGCCGCGACTACGTCCAGGCGCTCGGGGCGCTCACCGGGAACCAGGCGGTGCAGCAGGTGCGCGCCGGGCTCGAGGCGA
>DATBKN010000142.1:0-3448 GCA_036555845.1 Gemmatimonadaceae bacterium
CTCGACCTCGAGATGCCGGGCAAGGATGGTTTTGCGGTGCTGCGCGCGATCCGCGAACGCGGGCTCGACGTGCCGGTCATCGTCTACACGGGGACGGGCAACTACGATCGCTGCGTGCAGGCTATGCGGCTCGGGGCGCACAACTTCATCGACAAGGGCGATCCGGTGGAGCGGGTCGTTCGCGAGGTGGAGAACGCGATCGAGCGGCGCGCGTTAGTTGCCGAGGTCGTGGCGCTGCGTCGTTATGCGGCCGACGACACGGCGCTGATCGGCAACAGCCCGGCGATGCGAAAGCTCAAGGACGCCATCGCTCGCGTCGCACCAATTCCGAGCACCGTGTTGATCATCGGCGAGAGCGGCGCCGGAAAGGAGCTCGTCGCGCGCGATGTGCATCGGCTGAGCGGGAATGGCCGCGAGCGTGAGCCGTTCATCGCCGTGAACTGTGCTGCGCTTCCAGACAGCCTCGTGGAGAGCGAGTTGTTCGGCCACGAGCGCGGAGCTTTCACAGGTGCGCACGTCACACGCAAAGGCGCCTTCGAAGCGGCGGGGAAGGGAACGCTGTTTCTGGACGAGATCGGCGAGCTGCCGCCGGCGGCGCAGGCCAAACTGCTGCGCGTGCTCGAGGAGCGGCAAGTCGTTAGGCTGGGAGCTACGAAGCCGCTTGCGGTGCCGGCGCGGGTGATCGCGGCGACAAATCGTGACCTGTCCGAAGCGGTCGCCACGGGGCGGTTCCGCCAGGACCTGCTCTTTCGTCTCAAGGTGCACGAGCTCTACGTGCCGCCGCTTCGGGACCGGCTGTCGGATCTTCCCGAGCTTGTGGATCATCTCCTTACGATCACCTGCGAGCGCTTCGGGATGCGACGCAAACGTATCAACGCGGAAGCGCTGGCTCAGCTGGCCGCCTACGATTGGAAACGGAACAACGTGCGCGAGCTGCGCAACGTCGTCGAGCGGATGATCATCGCGGCCGATGGTGAGGCGATTGGCCCAGAGCAGATCCCGGAAGACATAATTGGCGGTGCACAGCACGCCCCGTTAGGCACGTCGCCGCGGTCATTCGTCGAGCTCAAGGCTGAAGCCGAGCGGCAGATCGTCGTAACAGCGCTCGAGCAAAACGAGTGGCACATCACGCGGACGGCGCAGGAGCTCGGCCTCGCCGACCACGCGAGCCTCCTCAAGATCATGCGCCGTCACGGGATCAGCAGTCGCTGATAAAAGCGCCCGCTGCTAGTCCCTCCGAAGGGCTTCCACCGGATTCACGCGGGTCGCACGTCGTGCCGGCCAGTAACAGGCCAGTGCTCCAGCCACACCGAGCAGCGCGATCGCCGAAACGAATGTCAACGCGTCATTCGATTGCACGCCATAGAGGACCGCCTGCATCGAACGAGTCATGATGAGTGCCGCTGCCGTGCCAATCGCAAGGCCCACAGCGACGATGCGTGTACCGTGCAGCACGACGTTGCGCAGGACCCCAGCGGGCGTCGCTCCGAGCGCGATTCTTATCCCAAACTCATTTCGGCGTTGCGTCACGAAGTACGACATCAGGCCGAACGTGCCGACGAGAGCCAGAACCAGCGCCAGCAGCCCGAACGCGCCTAACAAGAACACCCGAAATCGTGGTTGCCCTAACGCTTCCATTACGAGCTCATTCAATGGGCGCGGCGTGATGACCGGTATCGTCGCGTCGACCGCGCGCATGTGCTGCGATGCCGCGGCGATAACACTCTTTGGCGCAGCATCGCTTCTTATGACAACACTCCAGGCTCGCATGAAATTCGTCAGCAGGAACGCGTCGAGCTGAGGGAGCGGTATGAGAACCTCCGGGCGCGCATCCGCATCCAATCCGCGATGCTTTACGTCCGCGATGATTCCGACGACCGTGCGCCAGGGGTCGCCCTCTCCCATGGAGAGCTGACCACCAATCGGGTTGGCAGTAGCGAAGTACTTTCGTGCGAAGCTCTCGTTCACCAACACGACGGGCTGCGTGCCTTCGCGGTCTCCAGTCGTGGTGTTGCGACCACGTCGGAGGGGAATCCCCATCGCCGCGAGGTAACCCGGGCTGATTGCACGGACCCCGGCCACTGGCGTTGCCTCTGGTGAAGGCGGGATATAGCCAGCGACCCTGAACGAGTTCTCGAGGTCCTGCCCGCTCAACGGGAGATGTGAGGTAACCCCGACTGCCTTGAACTGCCGATCTGATTCGAAGGTCTCCAGGAAGCGCCGATAAAAGGCCATCATGCTTGCGGGATCGGGGAACCGGACGCCTGGCAACACCATGTCGAAGGTGACCACGTCCGCCGAATCGAAGCCCTTCTGAACCCGCTGCAGATTCAGCAGACTCCTGACCGCGAGACCTGCGCCTGCGACAAGGACGACGGCGAGAGCAACTTGGGCGATCAGCACGATCGTACGCGCCCGCTGCTGCCGCGGACCACTGGTCGAACCGCGACTCGTTAGGGTTTGAGTCGTGCTGTGAGACGATCGTCTGAGAGCGTGCCATGCTGGTAGCAGTCCGAACATCAGGCCTGCCGCGAACGTGATCATGAAGGTGAACGCCAGGACTGGACTGAGAAGCGCGACATCGTGCACGCGCGGCAAGTTCGCCGGCGCGAGCGCGACAACCACCTTCAGCAACGCGTACGCGAGCAATACGCCAACCACGGCTGAGGTCCCGTAGAGAAGCAGCATCTCGACCACGATCTGCCTGATCAGCCGCGGGCGGCTCGCGCCTAACGCGGTGCGGACTCCGAGCTCACGTTCGCGCACCGTGAACCGCGCCAGGACCAGGCTCGTGACATTCGTACACGCGATCAAGAAAACGAGCGTCGCGCCGGCGAATACGAGCCACACGGCGCGCCGCACTTCACCGACCGTCTCATCCAGGAGCGAGGAAATCCCGATCCCGCGATTCGCGTGCGTATCGGGCAACTGCTGTGCGAGGCCCTTCGCGATCTCGTTCATGTCGGCCTGGGCCTGCGCTGCGCTGACATTCGGCCGCAGGCGCCCAATAACCTGCAGATAGCGCGACTCGCGATTCACCGGGAGGCCGTCCGGGTTGCTGCCACGGAACGGAAACGGCGTCCACAGCTCGTAATGTTTGTCCGGGTACGAGAACCCCGTCGGCATCACACCGATGACTGTAAACGGCTTCCCGTTCGCGATGATTGTGCGACCAACGGCATTCGGATCGCCACCGAAGCGTCGCATCCACAGACCGTGGCCCAGTATGATCACCTGATTGCGCCCGGCTTCGTTCTCCTCAGGGTGAAATGCGCGGCCGAGTGAGGGTCGCACACGGAGGACATCGAAGAGTTCGGCCGAGATGAACTGGCCGAGGACGAATTCGGGGTCGGATCCGCCCGAGAGCGTAAAGGACGTCCCTCCGTGCGCCGCCAGACTCTCGAATGCGCGCGTGCGCTCTTGCCAGTCGAGGAAGTCGAGCGGTGCC
>DATBKN010000143.1:0-14971 GCA_036555845.1 Gemmatimonadaceae bacterium
CGACGAGCGACCGATCGGCGTGCAGATCTTTGGCGCGGAACCGAGCGCGATGCAGGAAGCATCCTCGCTCGTGACTGAAATCTTCCAGCCCGAGTTCATCGACATCAACTTCGGCTGCCCGGTCAAGAAAGTCGTTAGGCGGAACGGCGGCTCTGGATGCCTCAAGGATCTCGACCTCGTGCAGCGTGTGATTCGCGCGGTGATCGCGGGGACGCACCTTCCGGTCACCGTGAAGATCCGCAGTGGCTGGAACGAAGAGCTGCGCGATCCTGTGTCGATCGCGTTGCGCTGTCAGGACGCCGGGGCACGCGCGCTGGCACTGCATCCGCGCACGCGCACGCAGATGTTCGCAGGCAACGCCTGCTGGGATGAGATCGCGGCGCTCGTCGACGCCCTCGACATTCCGGTCATCGGCAATGGTGACATCAAGACCGCCGAGGACGCCGCGCGCATGTGGCGCGAGACGGGCTGCGCGGCTGTGATGATCGCGCGTGGCTCGTTCGGCCAGCCGTGGATTTTCAACCAAGCGCGCGCGCTGATCGATGGCAGCGCGGTGCCGCCAACGCCTTCGGTGGAGCAGCGTTTCGCGATCGCGTTGGATCACGCGCGAATGGCTGCATCATTCGAAAGCGATCCGCGCGGCGCCGCAATCGAGTTCCGCAAGCACCTCGGCTGGTACGTGAAAGGGCTCCCGGGCTCGGCCAAGCTGCGGCAGCGGCTGCACCAGGTGTCTGCGTTAGGCGAGGTCGAGGCGATCTTCGGCGACTACCTGGCCAATCGCGCGCGTTATGCGGACGACGACACCTCGATCGCCGAGCCAGTCGAGGTCGAGCCCGCCGCCGCGTGATTCGCGAACGCGTGCGCGCGCTCCTGAAGCGCGTCGCCAGCGGTGACGTGGCGCCCGAGCGCGCCCTCGATGAATTAGCGCGCGCGCCTATCGAGTCGCTCGATTTCGCGACGATCGATCACCACCGCGGTTTACGACAAGGCTTTCCAGAAGTCATCTTCGGCGCGGGGAAGTCGCCGGCCCAGATCATCGACATTGCCGGCCGTTTGAGCGCCCGAGGCGACCGTGCGCTGATCACACGCGCCGACGATGCCGCGTTAGGTGCGCTCCGAGAGCGCTGGCCGAACGCGCGCCTGAACGAAGTCGCGCGCAGCGCCATTGTTCCGGAGCCAAGCGACACCCTTCCGGAAGCTGGCCCCGTACTCGTCGTCACGGCCGGCACGAGCGACCTGCCGGTTGCCGAGGAAGCCGCTGAGACGCTGTTCGCCGCCTCGATTTGCGTCGAGCGCCTAACGGACGTCGGTGTAGCCGGGATTCATCGCCTCCTGGTGAAATCGGAGGAGCTGCAGCGCGCCGAAGTGATCATCGTCGTCGCCGGCATGGACGGCGCGCTCCCGTCAGTAGTGGGCGGATTGGTGGCGTGTCCGGTTGTCGCCGTACCCACGAGTGTGGGTTACGGCGCGAGTTACGGCGGCATCGCGGCGCTGCTCACCATGCTCAACAGCTGCGCGGCTGGTGTAACCGTCGTCAACATCGACAACGGTTTCGGCGCCGCGATGGCCGCGGCGCGCTTCGTCAAAGCCTAACGAGCTGGCACTTGTACGACGCCGCTCACGCCGCTGCGCTTCACGATATCGGCGGAACGGAGGCTGGAGTGAGCGTGCGCGGCGTTGTCGCGGCGGAACCGGGCGCAGCGGCGGGCGTGGACGACGGGGCCGGAGTGAGTCCAAAGCCCTCGCGCTGCATGCGGCCCCACGAGTGATCCCCGCGCAGGTACTGCCAGAAGGCCTTCAGGCGGAACCAGACGGTGACCTGGCGAAAGCCTAACGGCTCGATAATCGCGAACAGCACGAGTCGCAGCGAATCGGCCGGCCGGCGATACTTATGGAACGTCGCCTCCTCCATGAGGACGGCAGCCAGCGACAGCACGATCCCGTAGAGATACGTGACGATGAAGAACGCGACAGCATACTTGGGGGCGAGCAGTCCGACGGACGTTCCGGCAATGGTCAGCACCAGACCGATCGTTTCGACGAGCGGGCCTAACATTTCGCAGAACAGATAATACGGCATCGCGACGAGGCCGGTCCCGCCATAGCGCGGATTGAACAGGACTTTACGGTGTGTCACCAAAGTGGCAATCAAACCGCGGTGCCAACGTTCGCGTTGCCGGCCGAGCACTTTGAGCGAAGTCGGCACTTCCGTCCACGCCACGGGGTCCGGAATAAACGCGACATGCGCCTTGATGTTGTCCTCCTTGAGGTGACGCAGAAGGCGTACGCTGACTTCGAAATCCTCGGTCACTGTGCTCGTCGCGTAGCCGAGGATCTCGGTGAGGTAGTCACGCCGAAACAGGCCGAAGGCGCCGGAGATGTTCAGATTGCCGCCTAACAGGTTCCATCCAAGGCGACCAAAAAGAAAGGCGCGCAGATATTCGACCGTTTGCACGCCGGGAAGCCAGCGTGAGTCGACGCGCGCGTCCGTCACGCGGCCGTCTCGCACGGTGCAGGAGTTCACGACGCGGATCGTCCCACCCACGGCGGCGATCTTCTGGTCAAACAGGAACGGCCGTGTTAGGCGCAGCAGCGCATCCGGCTCGATCAACGTGTCGGCGTCGCAGGCGAGGACGTAGGGGAAGCGGGCGGCGTCCAGCGCGACATTGAGCGAGTCCGCCTTGCCGCCATTGATCTTGTCGACGACGAGCAGCTTGGTCCACGTGCGCGAGCGGTAGTACGCGCGCACTTTCTGCGTCCGCAGCCGCCGCATGACGGCCGGAGGCACCTCGTACAGGTCGTAGGCATCGATCAGCCGCTGCAGCGTGTCGTCTTTCGACCCATCATTGACGAGCACGACCTCGAAATACGGATAGCGCAGCGTGAGCAGAGAGCGCAGACTGTCGACGATCGAGACAGCCTCGTTGTACGCAGGGACGATGATGCTGACGCGCGGTGCGGCCGATGACGTTAGGCTCCTGGTCAGCACGTCCTCGCTGCCGAACCGCCAGTGCGCGAAGAGCTGCGGCCCGGCGAGGACCAGCAAGAGCGCGAAGAATGAATTGACGAGGAACGTGTACCACAGGACGGTGAGGTCCGCCGCGTGCACCGCGACTGTGATCCAGCGCTCGACGTCGATGCTCAGAAACATCGCGCTAGACCTCGGACATCTCGACAACCGCGGCCGAGGACAATCCCCAAACGAGCGAGGACATGTCGCGCGCCATCGGGTCATCACAGGTGGTCAGTCCCTTCAGCTCCTCTCGCGCCGGGCCGCCGATCTGAGCGAGCGCGAGCGCGGAACGATAGCGCACCCACCAGGAGCGGTCGCGCACCGCCTGCGCGAGTTGCTTCGCCGCCACGCCGCAGCGCAGTGCGCCTAACGCGCGGCACGCCTGCGCGCGGACGCGCCAGTCCGTGTCGGCCAGCAGCTGGAGCAACACGGGCGGTGTTCCTGGATCTGCGTGACGGCGCAGGGCACGGGCGACGTGCACGCGCACCTCGGGGGCGGGGTGCGTCGCCAGGTCGCGCACGCGATCCAGGGCCTCGGGGCTCGTCAACGCGCCGGCCGTGTCGATCCACGAGTTCAGGGCGGGGATCGGCGCTTCCGGCGTTAGGCGGTCGATCAGTGCTTCGGCGACGACAGAAGGGTGCCGCGCGAGGGCGGCAAACTGATAGGCCTGCACGGCGTCTTGCCGCAGGTGCAGCGTATCCAGCTCCTGTTGCAGCAGCGGCCGCGCCGTGAGTCGCGCCGCCGCATCCATGGCGACCAGACGCACGGCCGGGCTTCGGTCGTCCAGCAGCACGGCAATGAGGCCTGCGTCCTCTTCACGACCGACGACGGAGAGAAGTCGCGCGGCGTCGAAGCGACGCCACCAGAGCAGGGAACGCGCATCGTGCAGGATGCGCCTCACCCATGGTTCGTCGCGTAAGGCGTGCGCCAGCAACTGCTGGCGCTCGAACGTGACTTGCTGCGTCGCGAGCCGCGCGAGACTGCGCAGCGCGGCGTAAGGCGACAGCTCGCGCAGTGTCGTGCGCACCCCATCGATGTCTCCGCCGATCACGAGCCAGCGTTGCAGAACCGGCTCGAGCGCTGCGACTCCCGCTTCAACCTCGGCGTGGTGAGCATCGATGCGCCACCTGAGGCCGATGAGCATGAGGAACGAGATCGCCACGACGATCCCGCCGGCCATTATCGCGACCTGAAGTGCGTCGAGAGTTAGCAATCAGGCTGCTCCCGCCACGTGCGACGACATCGCCACCCATCGCTGGATTTTGGCCATCAAAACACGGACGTTGAACGGCTTGGCGAGGTGGTCCAGTGCGCCGGCGAGCAGCGATCGCACTTGAACAGATTCGTCGGCGTGCGACGACAGAACCAGGATGAAAAAAGTGTCCGGCCGGTCGACGCCGAGCCGCTCGAGGATCGCGTGGCCGTCGACGCCGGGGAGGTCGACGTCGAGGACGACGATCGGCGGCTGCGAGCCGACGCGCATGGCCAGGAGCTCGCGCAGCGCGTCGGTGCCCGAGTCCAGGAGGCGAAAGGGAAGCCGCAGCTGCTCGAGTGCAAATGTCAGGATACGGGCGAGGGCCTGATCCGCAGTGGCAACGATGATCGGCGGCGCTGGCTGGCTCGCCGGTGGGCCACCATTCGAGGCCGAAACTGGCGCAGGCGAAACCCGCGGCGCCGGCTTGGCCGTGCGTTTAGCCGGCTTCCGACGACGCTTGGGCGTCGACTCGGGCTGGACGGATGTCCCAGCCCCTGGTTCCTGGTCTCCTGAGCTCACGTGGCGATTTGGCCTGATTCCCCTGTGAGGAGACGCACAGCAGGGGGCATCGGCAAACCTGAACTACACCCGCGCTCCCTGCGGCTAGCGCACTCCGCAGCCGGGCATACGAAAGGCGCCTATCCGCGTGGTATAGCTCATGGCACCGCTTTTTAGGTAGTCGCCGACGTACCAGATCGTGCAGTCGTCACTCGGGTCGACGGCCGTCTGCGTGTAGTCCTCCCACCTGAGCGTAGACGTCTGGGCCGCCTCGCCCTCTACCAGGACAGCCTCCCGAAGGGTGAGGATCCCCTTGGGGTCGTTGGCAAGTCGTCCGGCCAACCGCTGGCCAGCGAAGTGGGGCGTCCCGCCGAAGGAGTAACCGATGGCGATGTTGCCGCTGGCGTCCATCGCGGGACTGGCCATCCAGCGATAGAAGCGATCTGGCGCGTAGGTGCCCTGCTGGTGGAGCCTAACGTTGCGGCGCCCGTCCAGCCGGAACTCGTACCAGCGCACGCCTCCGCCGCCTGCCGCTGTGTTGACTGAGTGCACGGCCACGAGCGATTCCTGTTTTCCAATTCGGCGGTACACCAGGCGAGCCATGATCTTGTCGCCCTGTGCATCGAGGCGTCGGTCGGTTCCCGGTTGCGGCACGCAGTTGCTGAGCTGTCCGTCGCACAGATAGTGATACGGCGCGACCTTTATCTTCGCCGGCCCCGTTAGGCGCGTCTTCGCCGGATCGTCCCAGTCGACGTGCAGCGCCCAGACGTAGATGCCATCGTCGTCCATGATCTGCTTGAGCTGTGTTCCGCCGCTCGCCATCATGATGTTGGGTGCGCCTAACGGCGGGAGTGCCTGGCCATCGAGATCCGCGTTGTTCAGGAAATTCACACCGTCGATGACGATGCATTGTTCACTTGCATCCGCACCCTTCAGCATCCGCGCGCGATCAACGACGCAGACGTGCTTTTGAATCACTTCGTCGCCTGTGCTCGTCGGCACGTAGTAGCCGTCGGGCCACACGGCGGGACGCGGATAGTCCGGGAAGAGCGGCCGTACGAACTCGTAGCGGTAATACGGCCCGAACGGGTCGGGCCCGACGCTGAGAGCATAACACATCGCGTACGACCCTGTTTCTCTCGGCGGCGGCACCGTCCTCGGCGTCGCTGTATCGCCAGGAGCGGGCGGGGGCGGAGGCGGCGGTTCATAGAGGCGCGTCGCTTCTCCGGGTTGAACCTGGCGGCCTCGCACGCTGCGCCGTGCCGATTCTCCCGAGCGTGCGGGAGTTGGCTCATCCGGCCTAACGGGTAAACGCGAGAAGATCGGCATGACGATCAGCCAGCGGTCCGCGAGCTGGTCATAGCGCACGACGGCATCGCCATTGTTACGCGCTTCGCAGGGGCCGCCGAAGCCGCGAAAGACGTTGCGCGTCTCGACGGGACCATACAGCACCTTACCTGTCGTATCGAACTGCGTCCCTTTCTTCGTGAAGATCGCCATGCGCGTGTTCACGATCTGCACGATGTGATCACGGCCGACGGCGAGGGTGTTATCGGATGGATTTCGTGGCGTGGCGGTCCCTTGCGGACCAACAAAACCGACGCCGAGTCCGTCGAAGCTTGCAACGATCGTAGCCGGAGGCTTTGTGCCGTGCGAGGTTTGTTCCACCGCGGCCGCTCCAGTCGGAACGACCGAGGAGGGAATCGCCGCGGAGTCCACGACCTGGGACTCCGCGGACGAATTGGGAGTCAGGCGCTGCGACGCGTCACGCGCGACGGCAGCGCGGACCGTCACCTCCGCCTGCTCGTTAGGCGCGCAGGCGCCAAGCGTGACGAGCGCCGACGACGTGATAGCGAGCCCTGCGAGTTGGCAAGCGCGCCGTATCATCGTCAGGTAGACTCCGCGGTCGCGCGTCGCGTGCGCCGCAAGGCGGATGGCGGCAGCCCGTGCGCCGACCGGAAAGCGGTCGTCAGGTGCGCGTGGCTCGCGAAGCCCAGGTCCTGCGCCAGGCCGCTGAGGTCATCCTCGCCGCCGAGCACTCGCTCTGCGGCTAGCGCGACGCGAATGGACAGCAATGAGCGATGGATCGAATTGCCGCGCACCGCTCGAAATCGACGCGCGAGGTGATACGGCGAGCAACCGACCTCACGACCAAGCGTTGCGAGCGTCCAGCGCCGTCCGGGGTTCGCAGCGAGCTGCAGTTCGACTTCTTCTGCCCATCGCCGAGCGCGTGCCAGGGTTTCAGGGCGGCCTGCCTGACGAGAGGCCGCGCCGGCCTTGCGTCCGGCTTGCAGCGCCTGGCGCAGCAGCGCGAGCGCGGTTTCCTCGACTTCGAGCGCGGAGGCACCGCTCATCTTCAGCATTGGCAGGCGACGCGCGGCCAGAAGGTCGGCCGCTGCTGGAGCTACCGCAGTGCCAATCGCGTCGAATGGCGCGTTGTCAGGAACGTTGCTGCCGTAAACGCTCTCAAGCGCTTCCTGCAGCACGTGAGGGGCGAAACGCAGACTCGAGCAATCGTCTCCGTCTCCAACCGGATGGCTCACGCGGTACTCGCGTCCAGCTGTGAAAAAGAGAACGGCGGCGGGATGCGCCACGAATCGCTGCTTCCCGACATGCTTGACGAAGACGCCGCGATGCGGCACGACGACGTGGTGATCCGAGGCGGCTTCAGGAGCACCGCAACCGGACTCGTTAGGGCGGCAGCAGACGCGGGTGATGTCGACCAGCTCGGAGGAAAAGAGCCGTTCGTAATGCAGCGGAGATTGAGGCCGAACTGCGGTCATTGGGGAGGCTGGACGCACCTGGTCAGGCTAGACGGCACCGGGTACAGTGTCAACCCCGGCGAGCGACGACAGCGCGACGCGTTGAGCACGATTCCGCCAGCGGATGCGAAAGGGGCCATCGTCATTGAATTAGCACAAAAATGGAAGTGTCATTCACGGGCGCAGGCTACCTTGCGCGGCACCTAACGCTTCATGGAGAAACCAATGTCACGTGCCGTCCTTACCACCCCATGGTCCGACGTAGCACTCGCTCGCTGGTCGGAGATTGGCGACAAGATTGTGCAGCTCGCCCTCGAGTTTCCGGAAGAAAAATACGAAGCGCGTCCAACTGAGGACGTGCGTTCTTTCGCCGACCAGCTGCGCCACGTGGCCTTCTGGAATGCTCACTTCTGCAAGTCGCTGCGCCGCGAAGACTCCGATGGTTCGGCGAACGAGCTGTCGCGCGAGAAGTATCGCACGAAAGCAGAGATTCTGAGCGCCCTCCGCAAGTCGTTCGACGACGTCAAAGCCGAGCTATCGAACGGCGCTCGCGAAGTCTCGGATCTGGATAGCTTGATCACCTACGTCGGCCACAACGGCGAGCATTACGGGCAGCTGGTCGTCTACTACCGACTCAACGCCCTGGTGCCGCCGGCATCGCGCTGAAGATTTCAACCAACGCTGAATGCCTAACGAGTGATCCAGGAGATATCGACTCAGCAGACCGAATAGCTGACACCGCTAGAACGCGTTACGTTAGGTTCGGGCTTGGCATGCAGGATGCGGCTACGACCCAGGCCGCTGCGCCGTGCCTGCATGCTACGGCCTATCCTAACGCAATGAAAAAGCTTCGCTTACTCCTCGCGGTCGCCATTCAATTCACGGGACTTACGGCTCCATCCGCCCAGGAGCGCTACTCGCCGCTCATGGCCGCGATCGACAAGACTGGAGACCTTCTCATTGGCTTGTTCGAACGGCCGCTTCGTCCCGACTTCGCCACCGTGGCGCCAGGCGGTGGGATAGGCGCCGGTCTGACGTTCAGTCCGCGCTGCATCACCGGTTGGTGCGTCGATGCGAATGGTGTCTTGACCGTGCGCCGCTACTGGGACGCTCAGGGAACGCTGTCGTATAGCACGCGCACAAGCCGAGTCGCTGCATATGCGGCGCGGCGGCATATGCCGACGCTCGACTTCTTCGGCTTGGGGAGCGGGAGTGCAGAAGTCGATCGCACGGTCTTCCGTCTCGACGATCGGCTCGTCGGCCTGCAAGCGGAGCAACGCCTGACAGGCTGGCTCGCCGTCTCCGCTCGCGCAGAGCAGCTCCGGCCCACTGTCGGAAGCGGACGGTCGTCAGATCTGCCGAGCCTCGACGACTCGTTCGATGAAGCCGACGCGCCCGGCCTAACGCAGCAGCCAAAGTTTGCTCGTTATGAAGGGTCGCTGCGCGTGGATATCCCGGCCGGCCGCAGCCTAGCGTTCAATCAGGGCGGCGAGCTTCGCGCCGCATACGCGTTCTATGAGGATCAGGACCTTGATCGCTACTCCTTTCGCCGATTCGACTTCGAGGTGCGGCAGCGATTCGCGCTGCTCGGTGTACTGCGCCGCCTAACGCTGCACGGCCGGCTTTCCACAACGACCACGGGGTCCGGCACGAACGCCATTCCTTTCTACCTCATGCCCACGTTAGGCGGCTTCGATCTGTCGCAGAGACCCGGCGATGAGACAATCGGCTCTGACGGCACGATGGCGACCCTGCGAGGATTCACGAACTACCGCTTCCGCGACAGGCACCTGCTGTTGTTGCAGGCGGAGTATCGCATTCCGGTTTGGGGACCGATCGACCTATCGATATTCGGTGACGCAGGGAAGGTGGCCAGCCGGCGCGCCGATCTCGACCTCGACGGCCTGCGTCGCGATCTGGGCGCTGGACTCAGCATCATGCGCGGTCCCAATACTGCCCTGCGCGTGGACGTGGCCGTTGGCGGTGGCGAGGGTGCGCGAATGTTCCTGACCGTGGCACGGATCATCGCACCGTGATTCGCATTCGCTGGCACCGTCTCGTGGCGTTAGGTGTGGCGCTTGGAGCTTCTGCGTGCGCGCTCAACGGCCATGCAGCGGTAAAGCCGGCGCCGCTCGTCCTATTGTGGGAGGATCCGGTAGATCTCGAGCGGCGCGATCTGTTCAATGGGCCAGGCGGCCAAAAACACGCCCCCGAAGTCGGCGCTCGCTACGAGTATCTGGAGGATAAACCGCACGGGATAAACACCGGTTACGACGTGAAGGACTCGCAAGGCCAACGCTGGAGTGTGAAGCTCGGCGTCGAGTCGCGCACCGAGGTCGCTATGTCGCGAGTGGTCTGGGCGGTCGGCTACCATCAGCCGTGGGTCTACTACAGTCCAAGCTGGACGATGACGCGTGACGGCAAAGACACCGTATTTGCTCGCTCGCGCTTTCGGCTGGAACCCGCACATCAGGATAAAACGGGCGAATGGTCCTGGCGCAGGAACCCGTTCATGGGAACGCGGGAGATGGCGGGACTCTACGTCCTGCAGATCCTCTTCAACAACTGGGACCTCAAGACGGCGCAGAATGCGATCTACGAAATCAAGGCAGACAGCGCAGAGCCGCAGACGTGGTACATGGTGCGCGATCTGGGTGCTTCGTTAGGCAAGAGCGCATGGCTGACGTTCGGTACGAAAGATGATCCGGCCGGTTTCGAGGCGCAGCCGTTCATAATCGGCGTGCGCGGCAATCGCGTACGATTCGCTTTTGAAGGCGGCTGGACGGATCCTCAGATGCATTCGAGCATAACGCCAAGTGACGTGCGATGGATCTGCGGGTTGCTCGCTCGGCTGTCAGACGCGCAGTGGGCCGATGCGTTCCGCGCCGGCGGCTACAGCGCCGCGGAGGGAGAGCGATATATTCGTCGTCTCAAACAGAAAGTCGCCGAGGGGCTGCGAGTCGGTTCGATGTAGCGCCGCGGCTCTCGCCGAGAACCGGGACAGCACTGTGCCAGGCCAAGAGGTCTCAGTCGCGCGCGGCAGCATCATCATCTACCGGATTTTCGATGTGGCGGAAGAGTACGACCTCCGGCGCATCGAGGAAACGCTCACGACTGCTGGAAGCTCCTCTCGGCTGAAGCTCGCTCGGAGCACGGGGCGCGCGCTGATTCTGCGCGATGCGCCCCTCACCTTGGCGTTAGGCACCACCGACGTTCGTATCGGGAAGGACGCTGCCAAAGCCGAGCTCTTCGCGCGGGTCTGGAGCTACGGAGTAGCCTCGCTGCAGTTCCGCGTGCCGGTCGAGCAAGGAACGTCGTGGCAGAAGCTGATCGCGCTCGCCGCCTGCGTCGAAGACGACAACAACATCGATGAGCTGGCGCACGTCCGTGTCCGCGAGCTCGGCGCGAGTCTCCGAGGGGCGGCGACGCTCCCGCACGAGCCGCAGGGAATGGAAGACTACGTCGTCTATTTCCTCGAGCAATTGAGTGGCGTGGAGCGACCAGGAGACTTGGCGAGCCGAGTGGACATTCCAGCGCTGATCCTTGGGGAGCCTAACCAGACACTCGCGGACGATGTGCGCCGGCCGATCCTGGATAGTTCGCTCTCCTACTCAACGCGCGACTTGGCCGTGATCGATTGGAACAGCGCACTCGTCATCGATCCGGACGGCAGTCGCGACGTGGTGGATATGCTCGAGTTTGCGGTGACGCACCTCATGGAGTTCCGCTACTTCGACACGCTCCTGGACGAACGGGTCGCGGCCCTCTACAGCGCCATCGAGCGAAGCCGCCGCTTTCGTTCATTCTTTCGCAACGACTCTGGCCGGCTGTCGCACGAAGCAAGTTCGCTGTTTATCGAATTCTCCGAGCACGTCGAGCGAATCGAAAACTCGCTCAAGTTCGTGGGTGATTTCTTTCTCGCGACCGTGTTCCGGCGAGCTGCGGCGCGCCTTCAGCTCAAGGAGTGGGAGGACAACGTGCTGCGCAAGGTAAACGCGCTCGCGCGTGTTTCCGAAGTATTGAGCGAAGAGACCAATGCGCGCCGCAGCCATATGCTCGAGGTCATCATCATCGTGTTGATTCTGTACGAGATCGTGCACGCGGCGATGAACGCAGGGCGCTAGCGCTGCCTAGCGGCGCGGCGACTGGTCGTAGGCCGCACAGATCATGTCGTCGAGGACTTGTCCCACGTCGCTGCCATTCTCGTTCCAGTAGTGCGTATGCGCACCAGGCCCGAGACACATCTCCTTGCACGAGTCACCTTGTGCCACCCATTTGCCCGGCTCGTATGCGGCTCGCTTTCCTCCGTACTGCCACAACGCGCGGCCAACGTAGTCTCCGCTGCGAAAGACGTTCCACCACCGACGCACGCCTAACGAATCGCAGAAGGCGCGACACGGCGTCATGCCTCCGGAGGGCCTCGCGAGATGCGTCCACGCGAACAGATCGGGGAAGGAGCTGGTGTATAGCTGGCGCAGCGGCGATCCCATGGTGAAGAAATCGATGTTGAGCGTGGTCGGCTTCGGCTTCCCGGTCTCGTCAGGCAGCGGATAGCCTTCTTTGAGCGACAGGTTGTCGAATTGCCGGAGCGTCTGATAGCGCAGCAGCTCGCTCGTCAACACGGTGCCCTGGCTGTGTGCGATGATGATGATCGCATCGTAACCAGCCCCCTCACGGCGCCAACGCGTCACGTATCTGAGGAGCGCGACAAAACGCTCCATCATGCGCGCTCGCGGCGTGCGACTCTCGGGCCGCGATTTCAGGTAGTTATCGACATCGAGCGCGACATCGAGTCCTGGCCGCACAACCTTGGACAGACTCTCGAAGCGCGTGAGCAGCGCGACGACTCCGACTGTCGACGCGGCCACGAGCGATCCAATGCCGAAAAGAAAGGCGTCGCTGCGCGGCTGCAGAAACTCGAAAAGCGAGATCACGAAACTCGGTGTCCGATCTCGCCACAGAAACAGCGCGAAGGCGAGCAGGATGACGATGAGCGTCGCGCCGAATATGAGCGCATAGGCACCCACGACGACCTTGCGCAGCTGATCGAATCCTTGTGTGAGCCACTCGCCTAACGCTTCGGAGCGCCCAGGCTGAGTTGTCGGATCTACGCGCGGGCGGACTTCCTGAATGACTGAAGGAAGGGCCAGCCATAAGCCAATCGCCGCGGCCAGGCAGAGCGCGAAGCCATTGACGAACAACCCAGCCATCGCGCTGACCGACAGGAGCGTCCTCAAAATCGTCTTGAACGAAAAGAGGTTGCAGGAATGGACGCGCGAGCCGACCCTCGCCGGCCTCGAATCGAAGCAGATTTTGGCGCTGCTGATCGCGAGCAGCTGGTGCGTGATGATTGGGTTGTAGCCGTAGCTCGTGTCTGGCGTGACGAGCCTGAGAGCCGTTGGCGCCTGCGATGAATCCAGCACCGTCGTAGACGTGCTCTTCACGGCGGCAGCATTTGGCGCCGGCAGCGACACTGAAAGGACGGCATACAGCGCGGACCAGACGAAGAGCGTCAGTGCAGACAGTGATGCCGTAGATACAGCGAGTGTACTCGCCCCGGTCCACAACGCGCGTCGCGCCCGCACAGTGCTGGCCAGCTGCTGTTCCCTGTCGAGCCCCGGCGTCTGGCGGCGAACGATCACCCACGCGCCGATCGCGCTCACGATGGCGGAAATCGTCAGGAGAACCCAGGACAGTGTGAGGATCCAGAACAGCACTTCGATCGTCCAGATCGTCTCGTGCGCCACCTGCACGACGTCGTTCGATTTCCACGCGACTACAAGCAGTAAGATTGCGGTCCAGAGAGAAAGAACGACGGACACCGTGTACGCCGTCCGGATTCGGTCATCGAAGATCTGCCCCAGTCTGATCAGGGCAGCAGTCTGCAGGACAGTCCAGAGCGCGACGATCAGCTTCAGGCTCAGGGTATCGTTCGCAACACGCGTCAGGCTCCAATACAGACCGGCGCCCGCGATCGCGACGACGATCAGCCACAACGCCGAGGGTCCCTTGAGCGGCTTCGCGTCGCGTGACGCAGCGGAACCTTGCGCGACACGCTCTGTCGCGGTAAGCGGGCGCCGGCCGCGCAAACGCCAGATCGTGCGCGCAGCGAGCACGCCTAACACCAGTACGACAGCAAAAACCGCGGCCCGCGTCGTTCGCGGTGCTCGCGCGATGAGCATTGCAAGTGCGGCGCCGAAGATGCAGAGATTGAGGAGAGGAACTACGACAGTGAGTAACCAGACCGCGAAGCGATGCGCTCGGATGTAGGCCGTCCAGCGTGCGGCCTTACCTTCTGGATCCTGATGCCGCCGCGACTGCTTGATCGTACGCAGCCCTAGCTGCGCGAGACTCGAGATCAATTGATAAACCGCGCCAATGAAGCCGATGAGGCCGGTGCCTAACCGCGAGAGGTCGGCCCAGAACAACTCGTAGACGTGCACGTGGCACTGGTCGCGCGCTATCCAGTTACTCCCCTCGACGGCTTTCCTGGCGGGGCGCAGCCGATGCCCCTCGAGCCGAACCGTATCGTACGGAGTGCGGCGCGACTCGTAGCGGTGCAGGAGACGGTGTGTGAAGTCGAGGTCCGGATCAGTCTGCGATCGCGTTATGCCCGTCGCCTCCGGCTCGCCGACCTGGCAGTCGGCATCGCATGTGTGGAGCGGTGGATCTACGGGAATGCGCAGCGGGTATTCGCGAAACGACGTATACGTCTCGGCGCCGTCTTCATATCGCTGACGCAGGAGAAGCTCCGCGATCTGCCTCGCGCTCTCGTTATGTGCCTGATCAGCGACGCCGTGGACAGCGATGACTGCGATCAGCGGAAGCTTCGCTTCTCGATCGAGATCGCCACCTGGCCGGCTTGTCGTGGACCCTTGCACGCCCGCCTCCGCTCGCGCGACGGCTAGTAATGTCCGTCGCGGTCTTCGCGCCAGCAATCCTCAGCGTGGCCGCCGCTCGTTCGCTCCGGCGAGGGCATTCATTCGTTCGTCCAACTCGACGCGCGAGAGCCAGTGCCCGCGAAACATCACGCCGCTCGGCCTGCGCAAGCGACCCAAATCCTCCAACGGGTTCGTCCTCACGACGACGAGATCCGCACGATTGCCAACGGCGATCGTTCCTGTGCGGTCAACGCCGCGCACGAACTTGCTGAAGAACTCGCCCGGCGTGCGAGTAGCGGTCGCCAGTGCCTTGTATGGCGTTAGGCCGGCATCGACGAGCAGCGTGAGATCGTCCACGATCGAGGGCCCGGGAAAGAGGCCCGGGATCGTTGGCGAATCGGTTCCTGCCAGGAGCGGCACACCGCTGTCGCTCAGCACCTTCATGAACTTCTTGAGAAAGGCGACGCGGCTATCCAGCGATCCCTGCCGCCTAACGTAGTCCGCGTTGCGCCAGCGGTCACGCCAGACGGGATCCAGAAAGCGAACGTCGGGAAGACCGAGC
>DATBKN010000144.1:0-6903 GCA_036555845.1 Gemmatimonadaceae bacterium
AACGCGATCGGTGTGCTGCAGACGAGCAAGTATTCGCAAGCAACCACGGTGATCTTTGCCATTCTGTTCCTCGGCCTTGGCGTTGCTGGTTTCTACATCTCGATCGCCAAGAACAATCCCAAACTCGCACTGCTGGTTGCATTCGGACCCTGGGTGCTCGCGATGATAGTTCTGTTCATCACGATGGTGACGAGCGATTACCAATGACAACTGTTAGGCATCGATGAGCTGCGTCTTTTGCGAGATCGTCGCCGGCCGATCGCCCGCGAGCATCATCTACCAAGACGACAGCGTCATGGCCTTCATGACGATCCGTCCGACTGCTCCGGGTGAGTGCCTGGTCATACCCAAGGCGCACGTCGATCACTTCAGCGACGTCGACGACGACATCGCGCAGCAAATAATCGTCGTCGCCCAACGCCTCGGGCGTCGCGTGCGCATCGCGTTCAAGCCGCTGCGCGTCGGCTTGGTCGTGCACGGCTTCGGCGTTCCACACGCCCACCTTCTCGTGGTTCCGCAGCACGGGATCCATCACATCACGTCAGACCGCTACATAAAGGTTGAGAATGGGCAGCTCGTTTTCAGCCAGAGCTTTGTTTCGGCTCCCGATCGCGCCATACTCGACGAACACGCACGAATCCTCGCTGATGCGTAGTGCCTGGCGAGGCTAGTTTACGGCGCCATGGCGACACTCAGCCGCACGTCAAAGCCGCCCGCCGCACTCGCTGACTTTGCGCCGCTTCTGGGCAACGGTCAGGCTGTGACGCCGGCTTATCCAGCGGTGTTCAGCTCGGAAACGGGCCGCACCTATCAGCTGGACCGCCTCATCGGAAAGGGCGGGTTCGGCGAGGTGTATCTGGCGACGAGTGACGCTCGCAGCGCGGCGCCCGTACGGGTATGTGTCAAGATCACGGAGCGCCTAACAGCATGGCTGAGGGAAGCCTACTTCGCCGAGTTGCTCGAGCGTGAGCCGCGCGCGCTGCGCATCCTCGACAGGTTCGTGATCGTCGATAGTTCGCGAATGCTCTACTGCCTTGCGATGGAGTACGCCGAGCATGGCGACCTCGGCGCATGGCTCGCGCACAAGGGACCGCAGTCAGAGCGGGTCGTGCGCCGCGAAATCGCTGCAGTACTCGGCGCGCTCGACGTGCTGCACCGCGGACAAGCGCTGCACCGCGACCTAACGCCCTTCAACGTGTTCGTGTGTGCCGACGAGCAGCTCAAGATCGGCGACTTCGGCATTGCCACACACCAGCGAAGCCAGCGTGGTGTCACCGCAGACGCGTTCAACGTCTTCAACGTGCCGTCCGAGATCGCCTGGGGGAAAGTGCGCCGCTGGCAGCAGCGCGACGACGTCTACCAAATGGGACTCATCGCGGTGATGCTGCTGCGGGGAGACATAACGAGTCCGATCCGCAGCAAAGACGTGCGCAAACTTCCGTGCAGCGATCATCTGAAAGAGGTGATTCATCGCTGCCTCGGCGTCCGCGGCAGGCGCTACGAGGCCGCGAGTGAGCTCATCACCGCGCTGCGGCATCGCCCGAAGGAAGTACAGTCGGGAAGGGTGAACAGCCTCAAGGGAAAGTACCTGTCGTTTACCGGATTCCTCAGCCGGCCGCGCAGCGAAGCGGCTGCCGCCGCGCGCAAAGCCGGCGCAGTCGTGCAGAGCAAGCCGGGACGCACCACGGATATTCTGGTGCGCGGCAGGCCTAACGCGTTGCAGATCGCGGGATCCGTTGGCGGCACGAAGATCATGGAGATTCGCCGTCTCGCGGCGAAGGGCATTCGTGTGACTGTGATCGGTGAGCGACAGTTCTGGCGGCTTGTTGAATCATCGCGTCCCAGGCGAAAGACGACGCGACCGATAGCAAAGAAGCGCAGCAGAAAATGAATCAGGCCTCTGCATTGATGCGCATTGCTCTTTTTGGTTGTGTGCTGCTCCTCCTGCCGTTGCAGACGTTAGGCGCGCAGGCAGCCGCCGAGCACAAGCTGCGACCGGCTAACGCGCGCGTGAACGCCGAGTTTACGCGGATCGTTGGTTTGCGCGAGCTGCCAGACGGCCGAGTGCTGGTGAGCGACGCCGGTGACAAACAGCTGCGACTCGTCGACTTCGCGCAAAACAGTGCGGTGCAAGTGGGCCGCGCTGGTCGTGGGCCCGCTGAATATGCATCGCTCTCGCCGCTCTATGCGATCGGCAGCGACTCGACGCTCATGTCAGATGGTGGCAACGGCCGATGGCTGATTCTGGAGAACGATCGGATTGCCGGTACGGTTCCACCCGACAATCCCGCTGTGAGAGCGTCACGCGGAGCCTTCAGAGGCATCGACAAGAATGGTCGAGTTCTTACGACCACTCCGCCGCCAATTCGAAACGGTGTACAGACGTTAGGCAAGGGCGACTCGAACGCAGTTCTCATCGTCACGGCATCGGGGGACGTTGATACGGTCGCCAAGGTTCAAATGCCGTCGCTGGTGCTCAAGTCTACGGTGGACGGAGCGGGTAAGATCACATCGATGGACGTCAGGCCGGCGCCGTTCGCGGTCGGCGACGAGTCCCTGCTCTTCCCCGATGGATGGCTCGTGCTCGCCAGACTGGATCCATATCGGGTCGAGTGGCGCACGCCCGACGGACGCTGGATTCGCGGCGCGCCCATTCCATTCAGTCCAACTCCCGTCGATGCACGGGAACGCAAAGCTTACCTCGAGCGGCGATCAAACGCGTCCGGCGCGGCTCCGGCTTCACCGCCCGATGACAGCTGGCCGGCGACGGTTCCACCCTTTCCGTCGTCGCCGCTTCTGGCGATGCCTAACGGGAATGTCTTGATCCTGCGCACGCCGACAGCCGACCATCCCGGCAATCGCCATGACGAGATCGATCGCCAAGGGCGCCTGGTTGCCTGGATCGAATTGCCGGCGACGCGACGCATTGTCGGCGCAGGCCCCAGGGGGGGCTACATCGTCGTCACCGATGACGACGGCATTCAACATCTGGAGCGACACCCGTGGCCCTAGCGAAGCAATCTCGGCCCAGGCGGAGGCGCATCGTCGGAAGACGGGAAACCGCTGCAGGGATGCGCGCAACACTTCACCGTTAGGCATGACACATGACGTCATCAGCAAAACCGAGCGCCGTCACAGTGGCTGTAGTGCAGGCCGGCTCCAGGCCGTTCGACACCGCAGCCTGTGTCGAGAAGGCACTTCGATTGATCGGCGAAGCCGCGGCAACGGGCGCCAAAGTGATCGTCTTCCCCGAGGCATTCATTACGGGATATCCAAAAGGACTCAACTACGGTCTCGTCGTCGGCGCGCGCGACGCGGCCGGCCGCGAAGAATTCCGGCTGTATCTCGACGCGGCGATCGAAGTGCCAGGGACTGAGACGCAGAGGATCGGAAAGGCCGCCGCGACACACGGCGCGTACGTGGTCATCGGCGTCATCGAACGGGAGCTGGGTACGTGTTACTGCACGGTCCTTTTCTTCGGCCCCGACGGACGTCTGCTGGGAAAGCACCGCAAGCTCATGCCGACGGCGCTGGAGCGGATGATCTGGGGTTTCGGCGACGGTTCGACCCTCACCGTGGTCGAGAGTCCGTACGGGCGCATCGGTTCGGTGATTTGTTGGGAGAACTACATGCCGATGCTGCGCATGGCGATGTACAACAAGAACGTGGCCCTCTACTGCGCGCCGACGGCCGACGACAGAGACACGTGGCTGGCATCGATGCAGCACATCGCGCTCGAGGGACGCTGCTTTGTTTTGACGGCTTGTCAGTTTCTCCGAAAGAATGATTTCCCCGAGACCGTGCGCGTGACTCTTGGCGATTCGCCAGACGCTGTGTTGATGCGCGGCGGCAGCGCGATCATCAGTCCGCTCGGCAAGGTGCTCGCCGGCCCGTGTTTCGAGGGCGAAACTATCCTCACTGCGTCGCTCGATCTCAATGACATAGGCCGCGGCAAGTTCGATTTCGACGTGGCGGGGCATTATAGCCGGCCGGATGTATTCCAGCTCATCGTGAATGAAGCGCCGGCGCGCCCCGTGGTGACCAGGGGAGACAGCTGACGCTGCGCTCGTCGGCGCAGCGCATCGTCGTGATGGGCGTGGCCGGCTCCGGTAAGAGCACGATCGGCGCGGCCCTCGCCAAAGCACTCGGTATCCCGTTCGTTGAGGGCGATGAGTTCCATCCCCCTGAGAATGTCCGACGTATGGCGTTAGGCATTCCATTGACGGACGACGATCGCGCGCAATGGCTTCGCGCGCTCGCTGCGCGGCTGCGTCAGGCGAAGGACGCCGGCACAGGGCTCGTCATGTCCTGCTCCGCGCTGAAACGAGCGTACAGGGACGTCCTTCGCGCCGCGGCTCCGGAGCTGGAATTCGTCTTTCTGAAAGGCGAGCGATCGCTCGTAGCCCAGCGCCTGGCCGGCCGGCGCGGGCACTTCATGCCGGCCTCGCTATTGGAGAGCCAGTTTGCCATCCTCGAGGAGCCGGCGCCTGACGAGCACGCATGGGTCTGTGACGTGAGACAAACACCGCAAGACATCGTCGCGTCGCTGGTGGAGCGCGTTAGGCATGACGCCTGAGACTCGTCTGCTGCTTTGCGCAGTCGTCGCCGTGGGCGCGCTCATCGTGCTCATCGCGCGCTTCAAGCTGCATCCCTTCATCGCGCTGATTTCCGTGTCGCTCGCGCTGGGCGTGGCTGCGGGCATGCCCCTGGCCGCTGCCGTCAATGCGCTTCAGGACGGCGTGGGCAACACGCTTGGCTTCATCGCCATCGTCGTCGGACTCGGCACCATGTTAGGCAAGATCATGGCGGAGTCCGGCGCCGCCACGAGCATCGCGACGACCCTCATCGCGCGGTTCGGCGAGAGCCGAGTGCACTGGGCCATCATGGTGGTGGCGTTCATCGTCGGCATCCCGGTCTTCTTTCAGGTGGGATTCGTTCTCCTCATCCCGCTCGTGTTCACGATCGCACGGCGCACGGGCCTGTCGCTCGTTAGGATCGGCATCCCGCTCGTGGCTGGGCTCTCGGTCGTGCACGGGATGCTGCCGCCGCATCCGGCGGCGATGCTCGCCGTGACGGCGTACAATGCGGATGTGGGCCGCACAATACTCCTTGGACTACTCGTTGGACTGCCGACGGCGGCGCTCGCAGGGCCCGTCTTCGCGACACGCATTGCACCGCACATAATCCTGCCGGCGGACAATCCACTTGCCAGGCAACTGGAAGGCGAGACTGTGAAAGAGATGCCGTCGTTCGGTATCTCGCTGTTCACGGTGCTCGTTCCCGTCATTTTGATCCTGCTCTCGAGTCTCGGCGACATCGCGCTCGACGCGGCGAGCTCACTGCGCTCGACGTTGCATTTTGTGGGGCATCCGATCGTCGCTCTGCTCCTGGCCCTGTTGTTCTCGTTCTGGTCGTTAGGACGGCCGCGTCACTTCACGCGAGCAGAATTGATGAAGTTCTGCAATGACTGCCTGGGTCCGACTGCGACAATACTCCTGGTGATCGGTGCCGGCGGCGGCTTCAACCAGGTGCTCGTGCAGAGCGGGGTCGGCGCAGCGATCGCGAAGCTCGCGTTAGGCTCGGCGCTGTCGCCGCTCCTTCTCGCCTGGGCCGTCGCGACACTCATACGAGTTGCCACAGGATCTGCCACGGTCGCGATGACGACGGCCGCGGGAATCGTCGCGCCGATCGCAGCGGCGCGGCCGGGCACCAGCGCGGAACTGCTCGTGCTCGCGACAGGCGCCGGTTCGCTCATGTTATCTCACGTGAACGACGCCGGCTTCTGGTTGATCAAGGAATTCTTCAACATGACGGTCCCGCAGACACTCAAGACCTGGACTGTCGCGGAGACAATCATCGGCGTTGCAGGTCTCGCGTTTACACTGCTTTTGAGTCTTGTGTTCTGAATTTGCTTGCCGCGGGTTTTCAGGGAACCGCACGGCTGCTTGCTTTGACCTCGGTCTTAGTCATTGAGGACCCAAAATGCCTAGACGCATCACTTCCAGTTGGATACTCCCTGCACTGGCGGCTCTGAGCGCCGCGTGTTGCACGCCACGGGAGCCGGTAACGTCTCGCGCCGACACAACGGGACCTCTCATGTCGAACGGATGGATCGATGTGACAGCGACGCTCGATCCGGCCACGACGCCGGTGTACGAAGGCGACGCCCCGATGAAGTTCGACTTCCTCAAGGACATGCGCAAGGGCGACGGCTTCACGCTCTCTGTGTATTCGTTAGGCGCGCACAGCGGCACGCACATCGACGCGCCGATGCACTTTATTCGCGATGGCGCGCCGATCGACCGTGTGGCGATCGAACCGCTGATCGGGCCCGCGCGCGTGATCGACATTCCCGACAGCGTGCAAGCGATCGATGCCGCGGAGCTCAACCGGCACGAGTGGCGCGGCGCACCGCGCGTCATCTTCCGCACCCGCAGCGCGCTGCACAGCTGGATGTCGGCGCCGACTTTCCATCGCGATTTCGCCTACATCGCTCCTGACGCCGCGCAGCTTCTCGCCGACGCCGGAGTGCTGCTCGTGGCCATCGACTACATCTCCGCCGAACAGTTTGGCGCTCCGGCGCCGCGGACGCATCAGATTCTGCTCGGCAAGGGGATCCCGATCGTGGAAGGGATGCAGCTCGACGGCGTGAGCGCGGGCGATTACGACCTGATCGTATTGCCGATGAAAGTCGGCGGCCACGAAGGAGCGCCGGCGAGAGCGATCTTGCGCAAGCGATCGTAGTACAGTCCTTCACAAGACGCCGAACCTAACGAAATGACAGCGCCGACCGCGCAGCTGGTTCGCCGCTTTGGCCTGTTGCACGCCACGGCGCTCAACATGACGAACATGATCGGGATCGGTCCGTTCATCACGATCCCGCTTCTCATGTCCGCGTTAGGC
>DATBKN010000145.1:0-1796 GCA_036555845.1 Gemmatimonadaceae bacterium
GGCACGCCCTTCGCCTCTTGAAACAGGCGGAGCTCGCCATCTTTCCTGACGGACCCTATCGATTGAAGCGTGCGAACCTCGGCGCGCTGGGTAAGGTAGCCGCCCGACTGGGTCTCTTCGACGAGGCGCTTGCCATTAACAGCCGCTTCGACGTGCTGGCCACCGAACACGGCAATGCGGCGGACCAGGCGATTGCGCGGTTCAATGTGTTCAACACCACGGCGATGAAGGAGAGCCTTCTGCCAACGGTGCGCGGTCGCGACGAGCTGATGCGACTGGCAAACTGGGCACTGGAAGCTGGCAAAGCGGCGCCACACGACCTCGTCACGATCAGGAGCCATGCTGCACTGGCTGAATTTCTCGCCACGGTTCCGGGCGCGCGGCCGGCGGCGTTGGAACACGTGAATCAGTGCCTGACGCTCGCAGTCAGGGCCAAACGACCGCACGACGAAGCGTTCTGTTGGTGGATCGAGGCGGCGCTTCGAAAATCCGATAGCCCCGAACTGGCGCGGGCGGCCGAGATCCGCGCGATCGACGCAACAACGCGCGCGAACAATCCGCGCACGGACGCGTACAGCGCCGGCCGGCACATGCGCCACAGCTGGAGCACTCAGCCACGCGCGATTGCTGTTCGTGACTCGCTGGCGGCAATCGACACGCTCGAAACGCTGCGGGCGCTTCAGGACGACACCGACAGCAGTGCAGCCCTTTTTTCCACCTGGACACTCGACTACTACTGGCTATCCGGACGCCTGCTTCAGGAAGGCGGCGACGAAGACCGCGCGCTGGCGTTCTCCATCACCGAACGAATGCGGGCGCGCTCGCTGCTGGACATTCTTGACCGATCCAGGGTCGCGCCGGATGAGAAGCACGCGGCCGCCGGCGACAGGAAAGAAGCGCTCGAAGCGATTGCGGCCATGCAGCGAACGCTCATGAATCCGACGCTCGATGGCGAGCGACGACGCGCTCTGTTGATCGAGCTCGAGCAGCACGAGCATCGAGAGCGCGAAGCGCGACGACAAATCGAGCTCGCCTTTCCCCATCGTCGACGCGCGCAGCCCCAGTTTGCGAGTCTGGGTGCGGTGCAAGCCGCCCTGTCGGACCATGAAGCGGTCTTGTCCTTTCAGATCGGCCTCTGGCAGACATACGAAGGCTACGATGGCGGCGGCTCGTGGCTCATCGCCGTAACGAAGAGCCGAACAACCGTGCACCGCCTCCCCGATCGGGCGCATCTTTCGACAGTGATTCCAGTGTTCGTGGGACTTCTGGCGGCGAACGAAGACCGCGGCATCGCCGCGGCGATCCGTCTGTATCAGGAGCTGCTCGCCGAAGCCGTGGCGTCGCTGCCGCCGCACATCACGCGACTCATCGTCGTTCCCGACGGGTCGCTCCATCATCTCCCGTTCGAAACCTTGCGCGCCACGGCCACATCAGCCCCGCTGGGCGCACGTTACGAGCTCGTGCACGTGCCGTCCGCGACACTGTGGCTGCACTGGCGCACGAGCGCTCGATCAACGAGCGCTGGCCGGCTGCTGACATTCGCGGATCCGGCGGTCGAGGGCAGTGCGGGCACCGAAGACAGTCGTAGTGCCTTGTTTCTCCAGGGGCTGCGGATCGGCCGACTTCCGCACGCGCAAGAGGAGAGCCGCGCGATCCAGCGCTCCATAACCACCGCTCGAGCGCTGGTTGGTGCGGCCGCGTCAGAGCATGCACTGAAGACGGCGGATTTGCGCGCCTACGACGTCTTGCACTTCGCGACGCACGCGGTATCCGACGAGTCGCACCCGGAGCGGTCT
>DATBKN010000146.1:0-3595 GCA_036555845.1 Gemmatimonadaceae bacterium
TAGGTCGATGTGGGATTCGTATACACGTTGCCGAGCGTTGCGCGTTTCTTCGGTACTCCCCATCGGAATCCATGGCACATACGCGTATAGCGTGGGATCGATCGCGACGCCTGTGCGCGCGATGTGCGCGATCATCGTGTCGCCAGCCGGAGAGAGCCACCAGTCCGCCGCTTCACGAAGCGTCTTCACGTAACCGGCGTACATCGGACTCGGGAAAATTGCGTCCGACATGTGCTCGATGCTCGCCGCACCAGAATCGGCGGCTTGCCAGACAGGAATCTCCGAACCCGTGTGCGAAGCGACTTTGATGTGCCGTAGCCTGGCCTGCCGCAGTATGGCGAAAAACGCGTCAGGCGGAATTTGAACGTGCGTCTTGATGAAATCGACGCCGAGCTTGACGAGCGAGTCGACCGCGCGGCGCCCGTCCTCCGGCGTTCGCACGATGATGCGATCGGTGCTGTCCTGTCGCGGTCCGTTGATGTGCGGTCCGCTGTAATAGATGCGCGGCCCCTTTCGTGCACCGCGCGCGATCTCGTCGCGCCATTTGCGCAACGAATCGGCATTGCCGCCGAGGTCGCGCACCCCGACGACACCGTATTTCGTTAGGCTGTCCAGCGCATCGACGCCCCAATAGGCGATGTGCGTGTGCGCATCCCAAAGACCCGCCGGATAAGGGTCCGTGTCGGCGGTCAGGCGCGGCGCGCCGCACGCCGCTGTGGAGAGGAGCGCGGCCAGCGTCACTACGGATCGGTTACGCATGGCGAGAAAGCTGAGCATGGGACGGCCGGCGGTCTTGTCTCCTGGAAGCACTGTTGGTATTTCAGCACACCGGTGGCAACTCGGCGGCCTCCATACCCATCTAATGGACGTATGCCAGAGCGACTCTCGCGGGGCACCTACTACGGACGATCCATCGCGCAACACGAAGTTGCGGGTCTGATCCTCACGGAGAAGCGTCATCGGCGTGGTGAACGTCTGCCGCCTCACGCGCACGATCAACCTTATCTCTGCTTCGTCCTCTCGGGTTCCTGGCGCGAACGATACGACGGCGGGATACGCGCCTGCGCGCCGCGTAGCATCATCTATCATCCGCCAGGTGAGATCCACTCGGATCATTTCGACGTGGGTGGGGCACATCTATTCGCCATCGAGTTCGATGTGAGTTGGCTGCGTCGCATCCAACTGAGCACGCATCCGTTTGGCGAGCCGCACGAATTCTCAGGCGGACAGGTGAGCACGACGGCGCTACGGATGTACGACGAAGCGCGCCGCCCCGACCAATTGTCGCCGTTGGTGCTCGAGGGCCTCATGCTCGAGCTGCTCGGCGCCTGCATGCGCTCGCGCATCGCAGCACCGCATTCGGCGCCGCCCTGGATCGGCGACGTCGAAGAACGGCTGCGAGAGGAGTTTCGCGATCCACCCTCGTTAGGTGCGCTCGCTGCTCGAGTCGGCGTGCACCGCATGCACCTCGCGCGAGCGTTTCGGCAGCACTACGGCGCATCGGTGGGCGAGTTCGTGCGCCAGCGCAGGCTCGATTTCGTTTGTCGCGAGCTTGTTGCGAGCGAACGCCCGGTTGCCGAGCTGGCACTCGAAGCGGGCTTCGCGGATCAGAGTCACCTAACGAAGATCTTCAATCGAGCGCTCGGTACGACGCCGGCGCGCTATCGGACTGGCGCGCGCCGCTCGCAGGGACAAGGCACCTAACGCGAAAGAAGAACGGCGGGCAACCTAGCCCGCCGTTCTCTTTCAATTTTCCAGCTCCGTGACTTCTGCCGCTAGATGTTCGGGTTGTTGTCTTTCTCGGCGAAGGGGATCGGATAGCAGGTCTGCGCTCCGATGTTCCCCAGGTTCGGTCTCCAGTACGCTGATCCCGTGACCGGTACGTAGCGCGACGCGGCCACAGGCTGTCGGCGGTAATCAGCAAGGCGCTTCCCCTCGAGCCAGAAGTCGAAGCCCTTCTGGAAGAACAACTCAGCGAGAACGCTCGCTGCGTCCGTCGCACCGCTATACGCGGGCTGTCCCGCAGCCGCGCGCTGGCGATCGATCAGAGCAAGCTGCGCAGTGACGTCGCCACCAGCTTCTGCCGCGATGTATTCGGCTTCGAGCTTTGACGCGAGCCGGATTGGCGATGCGTAACCCGGGTATTTCTGCTGCACGAAATACGGACCTGCTGCGGCGTCCCACGCGTTATACGGGTGTTGGCCCGGCGGGAGAAATGGGATACGCGGATCCGTCGTTTGATAATACGGCGGCACGCTGATGACACTACGATCGACGGTGCCACGCCACAGAGCGTTCGACAGTCGTACGCGATTTGCCAGATCGTCCTGATACGTGAGGTTGTAAGTGAAGTTCGCGGGGACGGCATTCGCATCGGTCAGCGCGCCGGCCTTGTCCCCTCGTTGCAGCTTCGCGCGAGCGCGCCCGACAAGCGATGCGCGCGCGAGATTCAGCCCGTCGGTCGACGCATTCGCGGTGCCGACGTCGATCGCCTTGCTGAACCAGAAGATCGCCGAGTCCAGCATCGCGTTGTTGTTGACCTCAGGCCCTGACGACACGGTGCCTGAGCACCACTCCGAACCGAGAAACAACATCGCGAAGGCTCTGAACGTCGCCGCTCGCGCGATGTTGATGTTTGTTGTCGGGTTAGGCAGCGTTAGGTCGAGCAGCAGCTTGCCGGACGCCACTGCGAGCTGCATGTCCCGCCACATCGCGAGGTTCTGGCCATTCAGCTCGGAAACCTCACGGCGGCCGTACTCATTCTGCGCGCCGCTGGTTTCCATGATGTACGTCTCGCCCGTGAAGTGCGAGCTGAACTGAATGTCCGTACCGTACGCCGTGGCGAAGTTCTGCTGCGTCGATGCGGCCAGCGTCGCGGCGCTCGCGGCTGGATCCACTTCGGCGGCATCGATAACGTTAGGGTTGTTTACTTCGAGGAAGTCGTTCGAACAGCCGGCTGCTCCCACTGTGAGAGCGGCGCCGAGCAAGCTGCACGAAACCGTGTATCGGATCGTGTTCATGTTGGCTCTCGTGGGGTTAGAAGGTGAAGTCGAACCTAACGAGCCCCCGTCGTGGTGCTGGGAGCGAGAAGAAATCCTGTCTATCGAAGTTTCCGTTTTGCGCGATGACCTCCGGATCAGGCCCTTCGTACTTCGTCCACAGTGCCAGGTTCTGCATGGCAAACGAGACCGACGCGTTCTGCACACGGACGCGGTTCAAGAAGTTCTTTGGTATCGTGTACGTAGCCGAGAGCTCGCGGAACCTGACGAAATCACCGGGCTGCAAAAACGCCTCGAACACATCGCTCGTCGTCGCGGAGAGTCCGGTGACTGTCACGAACGATGGTTTCCCGGGGGTCTCGTTGCCGTAGCGGCGCAGCCGTTCGCGCTTCGACAGCAAGTTGGGATCGAGTCGCCGCCGGCTGTGGATGAGCAGCGTCTCGGTGTACCAGTCCCTCAAGTTGTCGACAGTGAAATCCCGCTTGGAGTCGACTAACGCAGTGATCCGTAGGTCTTTCATGATCGTGAAGCTGTTGCTCAAGCTCCATTCCATCGTGGGGTACAGATTCCCAATCGGTTCCAGCGTATCGCTCACT
>DATBKN010000147.1:0-25683 GCA_036555845.1 Gemmatimonadaceae bacterium
GTCTGCCCGTGCTCCAGCAGGAACTTGAAGCGCTTGTTCGTCTCGGCAGCAGTGCCGAAGCCGGCGAACTGTCGTTTGGTCCATAGGCGGCCGCGATAGCCGGTCGCGTGAATGCCGCGCGTGAATGGATACTGGCCGGGCGCGGGGATTGCTGCGGGATCGAGATCGGCGACGTCCAGCAGCGTGTACAATGGCTGTACTTCGCCTTGCGAGTTGGCAAACGCGATATCGCGCTTCTCGCTTTCTGCATAACGAGCGCGCCACTCGACAAGCTCTTTCTGCAGGCGCTCGAGTTCCGCCTGCTGCTCCCTAACGAGATCCGGGAGATCTACATCGTCCACAGATGTCATCCGTCGCCTCGCTGAATGATCCCGGCCGAACGCTCCAGCACCTGATCCGCCACGCGAAATGGACTCATGCTGCCGTTTTCGAGCGCTTCGATCGTTTGATCGAGATATGCGACCAACTGCGGGTCGTTCCACACGCGCCGCCGGAGCCGCCCTTCCGCGATCTGTAGCACCTGCTCTCGCAGACGCTGCCGGCGTCGCACGCGCAACTCGCCGCTCGTCTCAAGATAGCGCCAGTGGCGATCGAGTGCCGTCACCAAATCCCCAATCCCCTCACCCTTGGCGGCAATGGTACGCAGCACGGGCGGCACCCATTGCTCCGTTTGCTCGCGCGCGGCTGCCTCACGGGCGACGCGGCCCGGATTCATTACCTTGAGATCGACGCCGTGATGCGCCGGCACGTCCTTCATTGTCTCGCCCGTTCTCAGCCCCAGCATCAGCTCGAGATCTGTCTTCACTCGGTCAGCGCCCGGTCGATCCGCCTTGTTCACAACGAACAGGTCTGCGATCTCCATGAGCCCCGCTTTGAGCGTCTGGATCGAATCGCCGGATTCGGGGACGAGAATGACGATGTTGGAATCCACCGCGCGCGCGACGTCAAGCTCGCTCTGGCCGACGCCTACGGTTTCAATGACGATGCGATCGAAGCCAAACGCGTCGAGCACATCGGCGACGGCGCGTGTCGCCGAGGAGAGACCACCTAACGAGCCGCGCGTAGCCAGCGATCTGATATAGATGCCGGGATCCAGCGCAACGCTTTCCATGCGGATGCGATCGCCAAGCAGCGCGCCGCCTGTGAACGGCGACGTGGGATCCACGGCGATGATGCCGACCTTGAGACCCTGGGCTCGATAGGCGGCGGCGAGCTGCGTCGTCGTCGTGCTCTTCCCCGCGCCTGGCGGCCCGGTCATACCTATACGTCGTGCTCTCCCGACACGGGGGTGCAGTCGACTCAGGAGGTCCTCTACGCCGTCGCGCTCGTTCTCTACAATAGAGATCGCGCGCGCGAGTGCCGCCGGTTTTCCGGCATCGAAGCCTTCGAACAGCTGATCGAGTTTGCTCAAGCGCGCGTTCCGCCTGACGTGACTCCCGCACTCGGCTCATCGTGCTCGTCGCGGATATCGCCGACAAGCTCCTCGATCAGATCCTCCAGCGCAACGACGCCTAACACGCGTTCGCCTTCCACGACCAGTGCCAAGTGCTGACGCTCGCGCAGCATGCGGAACAGGGAATCATGGCAGCGGGCGTCAGGAGGCAGTTTCGTGACAGGTCGTAGGGGCAGCGGTTCATCTTCCGCCTCATCCGGAGCGCTGCGCAATACATCGAACGCGTGCACGATACCGATGATGTTATCGAGCGATCCACGGTACACTGGAACGCGACTATATCCCGCCGTTGCGATGCGTCGCGCCTGCTCTTTTGGCGCAAGCGCCGCGTCGAGCGCAAAAATTTTCTCTCGCGGGGTCATGACCTCGCGCACGACCTTGTCGCGGAATTGCACGACGCCGCTGATGATCGCGAACTCCTCCTTGTCGCCAACGCCTTCGAGCTCACCCTCGCGCAGCAGTTCTTCCAGTCCAGTCACGTCGTCGCCGGCGGCTTGCAGCGCGTGCGCGCGCTCGCCTGTTAGGCGCCTGACGAGCGCCAGGATCGGCCGGAACGCCGTGTCGAAGACCCGCAAAACAGGTAGCAAGGTCGGCAAGAGCACCGTCGACCAGCGCCGCGCCACTGCGCGGGGTATCAGCTGACCGAAGACGAACAGCACAACCGCATAGATGATGACCGCGCGGGCGCGGGCCAGCGAGCTATGGCCGGCAACAGCGCCGAGAATCGCTCCGGCGACGAAGACAGTCACCGCGATCGATGTCCCCGCCACGAGAATCAGGCGCTGTGGACGTTCGAGGTAGCGGGCGGCAATGCTCGCGCTGCCGGAGAGTTGGCGTTCGACCCAGTGCCTCAGCCAGATGCGACTCACAGTCCGAACGGTGGTGGCAGCCGCTGTGAGCAACGCGACGACGAGCACGGTGATCGCCAGGACGAAAATCGGCGTCACTTGACTCTCTCCAGATAGACGCGCTGCACTCGGCGCCTAACCACGCGCTCCACGACGACTATCCAGCCGCGGATCATGAGACGTTCGCCCGCGCGAGGTACTCGGCCGACGAGATCGTAGACGAGGCCGCCGACAGTGCTCACTCCTTCGCGAGTGAAGTCCGTGTCCGTGATCTCCGACAGCTCATCGAGCGTCAGGCGCGCCGAGACCCAGAAGCGGCGGCCGTCCTCCTGCTCGATGGGCGGCTCTTCTTCGTCGTACTCGTCGTGGATCTCTCCGACGATCTCTTCCAGCACGTCCTCGATCGTGACAAGTCCTGCTGTCCCGCCAAATTCGTCGACCACGATGGCCATGTGCGTGCCTGACGACTGAAAGTCGCGCAGCTGCGCGTCTGCCGACTTTGTCGCGGGAATGAACGTGGCCGGCCTCACGAGCTGCGTCCAACCCGGTTCCGGCTCCTGATCGGCGACGACCGCCGGCAGCAAGTCTTTGGCGTAGAGAATGCCAACGATGTTGTCGATCGTGTCGGTATACACGGGAAGGCGCGCGTGCTCGGAGCTGCGGACGCGGTCCAGCGCCTCGGCCCAGGGCGCCTCGCGATCGATGGCGAGGATCTCGACGCGTGGCACCATGATCTCGCCAAGCGTCGTGTCTTTGAGCTCGAACACTCCGCCGAGCAGCTCCTTGTGCTCGTTGGAGACCTCGGCTTCGGCCGCGACGACGTGAATGAACTGCTCGGCTGCCTGGTCACGATCCTCGTCGTCCAGCTCTGGTGGCGGAAGCAGACGAGTGAGCCAGCGTTCCAGAGCGAAGCCTAACGAAACGATCGGTGTACACACGGTCTCAACGGCGATCAGAAAGCCGCTCAACGGCTTCACCGCTTTCGCGGCAAGCGTATCACCCATCGCCCGAGCGAGACTCTCGGTGAGACCCGCGGCCACGAGCGCGATCGGGATGGCGATCAGCAGCGTCACGCCGAGCGAGAGTCGCGAGAGGTAAAACGCCAAAGCGACGCTGAGGCCCGCCACGAGCTGTGTGGCGAGTCGCGTGAACGCGATGGCGCGATGCACGCGCTCACGCCGGTCGCGCAGCGCCGCGAGCGACGGGTCCAGCGGCTCGTGCGGGTCGAGGGCGAGTAATGCGCCGTCCGCGAGAGCGGCGAGCGCACCTAACGCCGACGCAGCAATGGCGATGAGCAGCGCACCGACGCTCATCTCAACGCCCGGCGCACGAGTCGTTCTTGTTTGCGCCACATTTCGGAGCCGGTGCGACCGTCGGAATCGGGATGCTCCAGCCCGGCCGCGTGCAGCGCGCCGTGTATCAACAGCCGCACCATCTCCTCGCGCGCAGCCACGTTGTATGCCCGCGCGTTCTCGCGCGCCACGTCAGGCGCGATGTACACATCGGCGACAAGCGGAGCATCGGTCGCGCCTGGCGCGAAGGCGAACGTGATGACGTCGGTCGCGCCGTTCTTCCCCAAGTGCGTGCGGTTGAGCTGCGCAATACTGCGTCCGCTCACGAACGTCACCGAGACCATCGCGCGCCTCACTCCCGCGTGCCTCAGCGCCTGTCTGACGATGTCACGCGCACGTGCGTTCGATATCAGCCGCTGAGGCACGCGGGACTCTACAGCCACCTCGATTGTGGCAGGTTGCTGCACGACGCGGCGCGGACGGCGTCGCGCGGGGGTCACGCCGCCCCTCCTCCGTCTTTCCGTATCTTCTCCATCGCGCCCGACGGATAAACGATGCGCGCATGGTGCATGCTCGTTAGGGTGCGGACGAAGGAGTCCTTGATCCGCTCCAAGTGCGCGAGGGTGAGGGGCGCGTCGCGCAGCTGTCCCTGCTCGAGGCGACGCTTGACGATCTTCTCTACGACTTCGCGGATGCGCTCCGGACTGCGGTCGCGCAGAACTCGCGTCGCCGCGTCCACACCGTCGGCCATCATGAAGATCGCCGACTCGGCTGATTGCGGCAGCGGTCCGGCATAATGGAACAGCGCGCTGCTCGGATCGTCGCCGGTCCCACGCGCTTTTTCCGCGAAATACGAGATCGGCTCCGTCCCGTGATGCTCGGAGATGAACGCGCGGATCGCCCGCGGCACGCGATGCGCTTCGGCCAGCCGCAGGCCGTCGCCGACATGCCCTTTGATGATCGCCGCGCTCTCCTGCGGCGTTAGGCGGTCGTGCGGGTTCTCGCCAGACTGGTTCTCGACGAAGTAGGGCGGACGCGCCACCTTACCGACGTCGTGGTAGTAGGCGCCAACGCGGGCGAGGAGGCCGTTCGCCCCGATCGCGTTGCAGGCCTGCTCCGCGAGCTGCGCCGAGGCGAGTGTGTGCGCGAACGTCCCGGGCGCCTCGAGGCTCAAGCGGCGCATGAGCGGCCTGTTGAGGTCGGACCATTCGAGCAGGCTGAAATACGTGTCGATGCCGCTCACGTTTTCCACGATCGGGAGCAGGAGCAGCGCCAGCGCGACCGACACGACGGCGTTGAGCGTCCCGATGGCGATGCCCGTCGGCGCTTCGCTCAGGGGCGTCGCCGTCCAGAGCGTGACGGCGACGGCCGCGACCGCGTAGCCGGCAGCGAGCACGCCGATGGCGACATACGCCCGGCGGCGTTCCGTTAGGCTGCGAACACTCCACGCCGAGACGGCGCCGCCTAACAAGCAGAGGATCGCGCCCTTCTGTCCCGCCAGCGGCGGGAGCTGCCCGATCAGGAGCGCCAGCATGATCGTCGCCAGCATGCTCGTGCGCGCGTCGAGGAGCACACCTAACGTCAGCCCCGCGACGCCGATTGGAACGAGCGCTCCGGTGAACGGCCCGTAGCTTGGGATATAAAAGAGAATCCCGCGTGTAAGCACGAGCACGACGATGAAGCAGAGCGCTATCCCCAGGATCGCGCGGAAGGACGCGTAGATGCCCGGCCGATACAGTGCGAGGATCACGCCCAGTGGAATGACCAGCAGCGTTTGCAGCACGGCAGCGCCGAGTACCGTGCGCCAGGAGAGCGGTGTTGGCGGGAAGAGCGCAACGATGATGGCACCGATTGCCAGCGCCACGGCGACGCGCTGGGCGTGCGCGACGAGCTCTAAGCGCCGCGGAAGCTCGGCGAGCCAGCTGCCTGACGTCGTGGTGGGCGGTGCCACGGGTCAGTCCACGAACTCGTCGCGATACGCGCGGATAATCTCGCGAACCAGGCGATGGCGCACGACGTCGGCCTCGTCCAGATAATGGAACGCGATGCCGTCGATTCCGCGCAGGATTCGTTCGATCTGCAGCAATCCCGAATCTTCCCGCTTGGCGAGATCGATCTGCGTCTTGTCACCCGTGACAACGGCCCTTGCGTTCACGCCAAGTCGCGTGAGGAACATCTTCATTTGCGCACCGGTCGCGTTTTGCGCTTCGTCGAGGATCACAAACGCCTCGTTGAGCGTGCGACCGCGCATGTAGGCGAGTGGCGCTATTTCAATGACGCGCGTCTCCAGCGCGCGTTGCATGCGCTCGGGCGGCATCATGTCCTCGAGCGCGTCGTAGAGGGGCCGCAGGTACGGATCCACCTTGGCTTGCAGATCGCCGGGGAGGAATCCTAACGACTCACCGGCCTCGACAGCGGGACGCGCGAGGACGATGCGGCGCACGCGTTTGCGCATCAGCGCGTCGACAGCCATCGCGACGGCGAGGTATGTCTTCCCCGTTCCGGCCGGGCCGATGCCGACCACGATGTCGTTCTCAGAGATCAGACGCAGGTACTCGGCTTGCCCCGGACTTCTTGGCCGAATGAGCCTGCGCACACCCGGGAGCGCGATCCGCGGCTCGCCATCGCCACCGTCTCCAATCGAATCGTGTGCTTCCATACTCAGTCGCACGACCTCGTCAGGCGTCAGGTCGTTGCGCTGCCGCGCAGCGTCGATCATGCGCTGGGCGAGTTGAATCCCCTGTGTGACGGAGCTTTGTGGCCCGGTGAGAACGAGCGCGTCACCGCGCAGCGCCACTTTCACGCCCGTTTGCCGCGCCAGCTCCACCAAATTCGCGTCGTTTACGCCCGCGAGCGTGAGGAGGTCGGCTCCGCCTGTATCGAGGCGATGGGTCGTGACTTGCTCGCTCACGGCGCGCTGCCTCCGCTCTCGCGCGCTCTCGTTAGGTGTAACGCCGCGAGATCAGCAGGATTCACGGTCGTCGGAGCGCCTTCAAACAACGCCCGCGCAGCTGTGGTCTTGGGGAAGGCGATCACATCGCGCATCGACGCGGCACCGGCGAGCTGCATGGCGATGCGATCGAAGCCCAGCGCGAAGCCGCCCATCGGCGGCGCACCTGCCGCGAGGCCCTCGAGCAGGAAGCCGAAGCGGCGCGCCTGATCGTCCGGCGAAATGCCTAACAAACGGAAGATTGTAGCTTGCAGGACCGGATCCGTGATGCGGATCGAGCCACTGCCCAGCTCATTGCCATTGTACACGGCGTCGTAGTGCAGAGCACGACAGCGCCCGGGATCACTCTCCAGCCACTGGAAGTCGGCTGGATGCGGCGCGGTAAATGGATGGTGCGCTGGGACGTGCGCTCCGGAATCGGGATCCAGCTCGAACAACGGAAACTCCACGATCCAGCAGAACGCGTGTTTCATGCGCGGCTCCACACCCGGTCGCCTAACTAGCGCCGAGCGCACGACGTGCAGCGCCGGCGACGTCACGGCATCGAGTCCGGCCACAGCCAGCAGAAGGTCGCCCGTTGTTCCCCCAAGCGCTACGAGCGCGGAAGGTCCAATCGCCTTGACTCCCTGCCCTTCCCACCCTTCGGCCGCACGACGGGCCCAGATCAAACCGCCGGCCTTTGCGTCTTTCACAGCGGCGCTCCACGCATCCAGCTCCTTCCTGGACACGCTCGCCGAGTCAGGCGCCACGATACCGCGCACCCGGCCGCCGGCGGCCAATTGCTCGCGCACGAAGGGTGCGGCGTCATCGCCGATCTTGCTCGTTAGGTCCTGAATCTCGAAACCGAAGCGCAGGTCCGGCTTGTCCACGCCATAGCGCTCCAGCGCGTCACGATATGGGATGTGCGGGAACGGCGCATCTGCCGATTCGCCCGCTTCATTCCATTGGTCGACGAGGACGCGCTCGATGACGGCGTAGATGTCTTCCACGCCCACGAAGCTCGCCTCGATATCGATCTGACTGAACTCGGGCTGGCGATCGGCGCGCAGATCTTCATCGCGGAAGCAGCGCGCGATCTGGAAGTAGCGATCGAAGCCGGCCACCATCAGCAGCTGCTTGTAGATCTGCGGCGACTGCGGCAGCGCGTAGAACTCGCCGGGATGAATCCGGCTCGGCACCAGGTAGTCGCGCGCCCCCTCGGGAGTCGGCTTCGTGAGGATCGGCGTTTCGATCTCGAGGAAGCCAAGCTCTGCGAGCGTACGTCGCGCGCGCTGCAGCAGCCGATGCCGCAGGATCATGTTCGCGGCCATCTCCGGGCGACGCAGATCCAGGAGACGATGCTTGAGGCGCAGCTCTTCGGCTGGAAGCTTGTCGTTCTTTGACCGAGCAACGGGGATGGCCGGCGTGATCGCCGGGCCGACAACCCTCGCGCGCTTGGCGCGCACCTCGATGTCTCCCGTGGCCAGCTCGGGGTTGCGGCCCTCGACGGGACGCTCGACGACATCGCCCTCCACGAGCACGACGGTCTCCGGCGTTAGGCCCGCCGCCATCTGCAGCGCCTCCTGGTCCGAGTAGCGCGGATCGAACGAGACCTGAACAATGCCCTCGCGATCGCGCAGGTCGAGGAAGATCAGCCCGCCGAGGTTGCGCGTGCGGTGCACCCAGCCTCCGAGCTTGACCGCGAGCCCAGCGTGATGGCTACGCAGCGCACCACACATGTGCGTGCGTTGGGTCGTGCCTAACGTGTCGTGCTCCGTCATGCCCGAGCGCTCCCGCGCACGCGCAACCAGTGCCACAGCGCGACGCCTAACCAGGCGCCGACCACGTCCGCGACCCAATCGAAGAACTCCGCGCTGCGCCCCGGCACGATGCGCTGATGCAACTCATCCAGCGCGCCGAGCAAGGAAACTGCAGCGACGACATACCATGTGGCCGAGTCGCGCGTTGAGACAACGGCGCGGCGCCACGTGAACGAGGCTACAGCGTACATGAATGCGTGGGTGAGTTTATCGGCGCCCGCGAATGGCGGCCGCCACGTCGGATCGCTGACGCTGATCGAGTTGACGACGAGAACTGCAGCCGTCCAGACGATCGCGGCGGCGAGCCACGGCTTGGATGCGGCGCTCACGAACCGCGAGCGTCGCTTGAAGAGCCGGGACAGGAACGTGCTGACTTCCTGCCTCGCCGGTCATCGCACCGCAAGCGGTTGTCGTGCTGACACATGGGGGCGCGAAATCTAAGAGTCCCGGGTGAGTCGTGGGAAGCGACGTGATTGACCCCGCTCCGCGGCGCTCCTAAGCTCACACCCATGCGGCGCATCGTGCTGGCCACTCTAGCTGTCCCGCTCGCCAGTGGCAGCACGCTGGCGCAGCAACTGCCGGGACGCGACCTCTTCGACCTGCCGATCGCGGCGCTGGCTGAAGGAACGGCCCTGGCGCTGTTCGCCGGGGATGGCCTTCGCAACCCGGCATCTCTGTTTGTCACGAGTAGCGAGCGGGCGCGGCTCTCCCTGTCGTCGCTGTCCACGGGCCGGGAACAGCGCGTCAGCGCCCAGACGCTCGCGCTGGCTTACGCGATTCATGGCGCCACGGTCGGGCTGACTGTCGCGCGCTCTGCGGTCGGGGATATCGCCAGGACCGACACCGATCCCCAATCCGTGGGCCCCGACGTTCAGTATGGGATGCTCGTGGTCTCGGCGGTTGCCGCGCATCGCGAGGGGCGCACCCTAACGAGCGGCATTGCGTTGCGATATCAGTCCGGAGAGTTGGATACGGAGCGACGGCAAGAGCTCGGGCTCGACGCGGGCGTGATCCTCGACAGCGTGGCGCGCCGCGATATCACGCTTGCGGCGTCGAGCTTTCTCTGGCGACCGGGTGCGGCGTCGACGCTGGGTCGGAGTGGCGCTGCGTTCTCCGGAGCGATCGATGCGCGGGCGCTCTCATTCAAGCGCTGGGGCGACGCCACGCTTCGCGCCGGCTACGCCTGGACCGGGACGCCATCGGTGTCGAATGAGCACTTCGGCTACGTCACGCTGCGCTCGCGCGTATGGGACGCTCGAGCCGGCGCGGCGCGCATCATCACGCGCACGGATGCGACGACTCGCCTGCGCATTGCGTTAGGCGCTCGTTCCGGCCGCTACCGACTCGGTGTGGCTCGCGAGGAGAGTCCCTACGGTCTGTCGCCTTCGTACGTGTTCATGCTCGTGACGCATCTGGCGAATCCATGAGCGTGAACCTTCTCAACCTCACGCCGGCAGCCGCGGAGCAAGCGCTGCGCGACTTCGCTGTGGCACAGGGGATGGAGCCGTATCGCGGAAGTCAGGCTGCGAATCACCTGTGGCACTCGCCGAAGGCGGGGTTCGCGGAGATGTCGGACCTGCCGGTGCCGTTGCGAAGCGCGCTGGCTGAGTCCTTTACGATACCGCGCCTAACGCTAGACATTCGCCAGAAGTCGAGAGACGGCACGGAGAAATTCCTCTTTCGACTGCACGACGGTCAGGCGATCGAGAGCGTCGCCATTCCCGAAAAGCGCCGCCTGACGCTGTGCATCTCCTCGCAGGCCGGTTGCGCGCTGCAATGCGCCTTCTGTGCGACGGGGGCGATGGGTTTCGCGCGCAACCTGGAGCCCTTCGAAATCGCGGGACAGGTGCGCGAGCTGCTCTTGCTGCAGCCGCCGATTCAGCCGTCGAATATCGTGTTCATGGGGATGGGCGAACCATTGATGAACTGGGACTCCGTGGACACGGCCCTAACGATTCTCAACTCGCCCAAGGGGCTCGGCATCGGCGCACGGCATATCACCGTTTCGACGGTGGGCGTACTTCCCGGCATCGAGGCGCTGGCGCAACGCCGCGAGCAATTCCGCCTCGCCTTCTCGATTCATGCGCCAAACGATGCGATGCGGCACGCGCTCATGCCGATCAACACGAAGTATCCTCTCGCCAGCGTGCTCGAAGCGGCGCGGAAGTTTCAGCGCCGCGTGACATTCGAGTACGTGATGCTCGGCGGCGTAAACGACCAGCCCGCTCACGCGCGCGAGTTGGCCGTGCACGCTCGTGCCTGTGGTGCGTTCGTGAATCTCATTCCGTTGCACCCTGGAGGTGCCGGACACTTCGCGCCATCCAGCGCCGAAGCGACGGCGCGTTTCGAACGCGTGTTGCGCGAGGCCGGCGTCGAGGTCGCGGTGCGAAAGAGCCGCGGTCTCGATATCGCCGCGGCGTGCGGGCAGCTACGGGTAGAACGGCTTCGCCGGCGGTCGCCAGTCGCGGCCGAGCAGCACGGTCACGTCGAGGTAGCGAGCGGAGTCGACATCGACGACCACGCGGGAAACACCTAACGCCTTGGCGACGAGGTCGGCCCACTCCCGGTGGCCCGATCGATCGATAATCTGTGTGGAGTCACGGGGCGCTGAGCCCGAAGTGTATCGCACCACGTCGAAGCCTTGATCGCGCAGAAAGAACATCGCGCGGCGGCCGAGGCCGCGTTGCGTGGTGGTGTTGATGACCTCGACGCGGATCCTGACGCTATCGGGGATCTGGACGACTTTCGGCACGTCGGCGCTTCGTGGCGTGGCATTGTCGTGGCCGCAGCCTAACGCCAGGGTCAGACTCACAAGGGTCAAGAAGCGGGAACGCAGACAAACGCGGATAATTCGCAGATAAACGCAGATACTGCTTTGCTTTTTTTCGGCGGTGTTATCTGCGTTCATCTGCGCCGTTTCGGCGTCCATCTGCGTTCCCGCTTTAGCCATTGAGGGCCTATCTCACGACATTCCACAGCGCGACAGTTTCAGGAAACAACGGCTTCCCTTCCCTGACATTCCACTCGATCCGCATCCGCAGCACCTGTCTGAACACGCCATCGAAGTCGTGCGGCAGGTGGGCGGCGAGGAAGGCGCGATCGTCATGCATGAACGGTCGCCCCGGCTCCAGGAAATCCGCCATGTACAGCGCTTGCCCGGTGCGATCCCATTCAGGGTGTCCGGTCGTGTGCCAGCGGATCGCCTCGAGCACGTCGGGACGCGTCTCCCCATCATTCGCCAGACGCGCCGCCGCGGCCGGCCCGTGCAGCGTCTGTATCGGCCTACTATCGTTAGGCACGAACGACTGGATCACCTCATTTGGCGCATCGCGCATCGCGTCGTGCCACACGCCCACATCATGCCACGCCTTGGCCGTCGCGCTGTCCAGATGCAGCGCTTGCGCCCAGCGGTCGAGCAGCGCGGTGACCCGCTCGATGTGCGCACGACGCTTATCGGAGACCTGCGCCCACGACGGGAAGTTGAGCGTCACGCTTCGCGCTCCCGAAAAATGGGGTCTGACCCCATTAATTCGGCGAGCTCTCGCTGCCAGAAATCGCGCGTGGCGAGCCCCGGATGCGGGAGACGCAACGCCGGGTCGTCGCTCGCCACATCGTCGTAACGCACCAGATCGAGATCGATCGTGCGCGACGCCCAACGCGCTTCCCGCGTGCGACCCAACCGCGCCTCAATCTCGTGAAGCCGCTCGAGCAGCTCGCGAGGCGGCAGCGCCGTCTCCAACTTCACCATTTGATTGAGATAGCGCGGCTGCGGAACGCCGCCTAACGGGTCCGTCTCTTCGATGCGCGATTCGGCGAGCAGGCGGCTCGTCGGCAACCGGGCGAGGGCCGCGCGTGCATCAGCCAGATACCGCGCTCGATCTCCCAGATTCGATCCCAGCGCCACGTACGCGATGTCAGTCATCGCGTGTGAGCTCGATGCTCACTTCCGCGTTGTCGAGTGGACCCGGCAACGCCACGTGCGGCTTGCGCACCGTCACGCGCACGCGATTCGCCTGATCGGTTGCCACCGTCCGCTCAGCGATCGACAGAGCCAATCCTTCGAGGTAATCCACAGGTCCTTCGCCGACGACCGCTGCAACCAGATCATATAGTTGCCGATAATCCAGGAGCAGTCCGCCCTCGCCGCTGCCGGCCGGCGTTCTTGGCCAGACGCGCACATCGACTTCGATCGGCTGCGGCAACTGCCGCTCATGCGGAAGCACTCCGACGCGCGCGTGAAACGACACGCGATTGAGCGCGACCTCATAGTTGGTCTGCACGGCGGCAACGTAGGCCGCCCTTCGTGCAGTGTAAATTTGCCTGCGTGTCGATTCGCGGCAGGCGGCGCGCAAGCTCACCAAGCGAAGACGCGAGCTCGCGCAGATGACGTGAGGCGCCCTCCAGCTCGCCGAGCGCACGCGCTTGATCGTCCGCTGAAGACGCGGCTTGCTGCGCACCACCCTGATTGCGGCGAGAGATGCCAGCGATGCGATCCATGTGTTCGCGCAGACTCGCAACCGCTGCTTCCTGCTGATGCGTCGTCTCAGCGATGCGCTGGGTCCATCCCATCGCCGCTTCACTTCCCTGGGAGATCGTGTCCAGCGCGCGCAGCGCGGACGAGGCGAGCGTTTCGACATCGCCAACGACGTCATGCCCGCGCACCATCTCATCTTCAGCGCGTGTGACTTCCTGCGCAAAGCCGCTCACCACGGTTGCTGCGTCATTCGCGACACGGCCGCTCTGCTCCGCGAGCTTGCGGATCTCCTCGGCGACGACGGCGAAACCTTTCCCTTCCTCGCCGGCCCGCGCTGCCGCGATCGCGGCGTTCAGCGCCAGCATGTGCGTCTGATCCGCGACGTCGCGCAGCACCGACATGAAACGCGTTAGGCGCTGGTTCGAGGCGCGCAGCTCGTTCAATACGCTCGTACTGGATGTGACGATCGCCTTTGCCTTGACGAGCCGCTGCAGCGCGTCGCCGATCGTCGCGCGATTCGCCGTGGAGATCTGCGCAGATCGTGCGCTCGCCTGGGCTGCCTCGCCCGCGTCGCGTGCGATGTCGGCCGTCGCTCGATACAGCGCGTCTGCGGCTTCCTGGCCGCGCGCGGTCTGCGCCCCTTCTTCGGCGACGCCTTCACGGAATTGCGCCGACAGGTTGGCCACGAGCTCCGCGCCCGAACGCAGCGCGCGTGTCGAATCATTCAGCGTGGCGATCTGCTGCTCGAGGCGCGTCGCAGTGTCGACGAGCGGCCGCCGCAGGTCCTGGATCTGCAGCGTCGTGGCAAGCTGGCTCGCAAAGCGCTGTACGACGGCGAGCTGTTTGGGACCGTACGTCGCGCGCTTGTGATGCTCGATCTCGATGATACCGACGACGCGATCGCCAAAGCGCATCGGAACGACGGCGATGCTACGCGCCGACGGCCTAACGCGCTCAACGCGCTCGTCGCGCAAGGCATCGGTGATGACGATCGGTGTCCCTGTATCGATCACCTCACTGCGCAGGCGCTGATTGTCCGGGCCGGGCTCGCGGAACGATGTCATCACACCGTCCGTGGTGCTGTAAATCATGCGCAGCGCGCCGTTGTACACGCGCGAAACTCGGAAGTCGCTCCACTCGACGAGCCTGTTGGCGAGACCGGTCACGCGATCGAACGTCTCGGACATCGACGCGTCCTCGTTCACGACGAGCTCCATCTGGTGGACCTTGTTGAGCTCTTCGGCGGCAATTGCCTCTTCCAGAATCTTCTTGAAGAGCAAGCCAGCGAAACCGATCGCAACGGCCACGACGATCCAGCCGAATAAACCCAGCGTCGTCAGGGCAGCGAGCACCACGATGGCACCTACCGCGCACGCGCCGAACGCGATCACCTCGTAGCGCAACACGAGCGACCGCTCGTCAGGCAGCAGTTTGTCGCGCTCGATGAGCGAGAAGTACTGCAACGTGCGTCCGAGCACGAGTTGCAGCACCATGAACAGCGAGAAGGCCGGAATGAGATCCGCTGTGAGCGCCGCCGTGCCGGCCGCGCCCATGGCCCACACCACCACGGCGTAAACGCCGAATGCGGCGTACATCGCCGCAGCCTCGCGCCCTGCATTGACCCATGCCGCGACGAGCGGCTTGCGCGTGCCGAGCCAGTCGCCGGCGAGCACGCCCATGAACGTCGCGAGAACGGTCGCCGGCGCGCCCACGGCCAGCGTTCCCGCCGTCGTAATGAGCTGCGTTGCCGTCAGGTATGAGTACTTGGTCAGCGGAATCGTGAACGTCCGCATGCCGACCACGACGGCGAGCATGAGCGCCACAGCTATCCCGTGCGTGGCCCAGCGTGGATCGGCAATCAGCGCGGCGATCACGACCGCGGTGCCACCGAGGAGCATGAGCCGGCCGAAGACGCTGACGTTGCGCATCGCGAGGTTAGCCAAGGGCGCGACGCAGACTGCGCACGAGATCAGCCGCACGCTCGACGCTCGCCGCCGCTTCGCGGACGACGGCGGAGCCAACAACGATCCCGTCAGCCAGCGCGGCAACCTCTCGCGCCTGTGCTGGGGTGGAGATGCCAAAGCCGACACAGATCGGCAGCGACGTCGCGCTGCGCAGTCGCTGCACGGTGCGCGGCAGATCGCCGCTGATGTCCGTACGCTCGCCAGTCACGCCTGTGCGGCTGATCAAGTACACGAATCCGCTGCCGTGCGCCGCGATGTCCTTCATGCGCGCAACCGGCGTCGTCGGCGCAACGAGCCGGACAAAGGCGAGTGGTCCATCGCCTAACCAGCGCTCGCGCTCTGGATCCGCGCCAACGGGGAGGTCGGTGACGAGCACCCCATGAAAGCCCGCGGCGGCTGCATGCTCGAGCACCCGCGTTCCTGCTGCGAGCAACGGATTGAGATAGCTGAACAAAACGACGGGAATCTCGAGCTGCGCGGCACGCACCAGCTCGAGCACACGGCTCACGTTCATGCCCTGCGAGAGCGCAATCTGCGAGCTCTGCTGAATGACCGGTCCGTCAGCCATCGGATCCGAGAACGGCACGCCGACCTCGATGACATCAGCGCCGGCGCGCGCGACGGCGCGCAGCAGCTGGAGCGAGTCGTTAGGTGTCGGGTGACCGGCTGTTATATAGACGACCAGGGCTTTGCGCTCCTGGCGCTTCAAGTCCGCGAAGCGAGCGGCGATCGCGTCAGACGAAGTAGTCGCCGACATTGATCCCGTAGCGGTCAGGGTTGTCCGTCTTGATGATCGTGCGCTTGTAGCCGCCCGACGCGTTCTGCTCCGTGAGATCGACGAGCACGCCCGGATACACCACGTTGCCGCGCTCGTCGCTCACGATGCGAGCGATCGGCCTGGAGACCGCCTCGGCGCGCGGGTTCGGCGACTGCACGATCGCGAGCTCGAACGTGTCGAGCAGCACCAGCGTGCCGACCGGGAAGATGCCTAACAAGTTGATGAAGCCTTTGACGATCACCGGATCAAATCCGCGCTTCGGGTTGTTGCGCATCTCCGCCAGAACCGCCGCCGGCGAGAGCGGCGTGGTCTGATACGCTCGACGTGACGTCGCCGCATCGAAGCCATCGGCTACCGCGACAATCTTGCTGAAGATGCTCTGCGAGCGCTCGCGCACCGGCTTCGGATAGCCGGTGAGATCCTGCTTCATGTGATGCTCGTAGCACACGACCATGCCGCGGTAGGGATGCTCTTGCTGCCCGCGGAACGAGAAGAGCGTGAGCACACCCATCCAGGGATGCGCGGCCATCTGCCGCCAGTCGTCGTCTGTAAAGCCTTCGGCTTTGTTCAACACTTCGAGCGGTACGCGCGACTTACCGATGTCGTGGAACAGCGCCGCCATGCCTAGATCGTACAGCTGCAGCTTGGTCAGGCCGAGGCGTCGCCCAAGCGCCACCGAGAAGATGCACACGTTGACGCTGTGCGTGAACGTGTACTCGTCGTAATCGCGAATGGTCGTTAGGCCGAGCAGCGACGTTTCTTCGTTGAGGATCTGATCCACAATCGATTGCACGACGCGCTTGATCTTCTTGATGCTGGGGCTCTGTCCCATGCGCACCGACTTGATCACGTCCTTCGTCACCGCGACTGACTGCGAGTACGTGCGCTTCGCCGCCGCCTTCGCCTTCTCGTGAAAGTCCTTGTCGTCTTCGGTGACGAGCGGCGGGCCGAGATCGATCGTGTGCACGTCGGCCGCTTCCAGTTTTTCGAGCACGACGTCCAGCGTCGTCTCGTCTTCGCGGCCTAACGAAAGAAGCAGCGACAGAAAGACGAGCCAATCGCGCGCCTCAGCCTGCTCGGCGACGCGCACAGTGCCGATGCCGCAGGCGCGCAGCAGCGAAAGCAGCTGGCTGAAGCTCGCGTAGTTGTCCAGGTCGAGCCGCAGCCGCGTCGAATTGACAAAGATGAATTCCACGGATGCGCGCAGCTCGAGCTCTTTTTCGCGGTGCGTCAGTTCGCGCGCGGCATTTACAACGTCGTCGAGCGCATTCTTCACGGCTTCGTTTTCGGGGGGGTACAGGCGGATCGCCCGTAACGCACCAGCGATCGTGTTGATGAGGATGCGCCCCGCCTTGCGGACGAAGGCATCGCTCCCGGCGTCGCTGAGTGGGGCGAAGGCAGCCGGTGCGCTCACCGGTCACCTCCGCGCAGCGCGCGGTTCACCGTGGTGCGCACCAGCACGTCCTTGTCTTCCGCCGATTTGCGCAGCGCGGCCAGCGCGGTGCCGGATCCGATCTTGCCTAACGCCTTGGCCGCACAGGCGCGCAGCTCGGAGTCGCCCTTCTTGCCGAAGAGCGAGCGGCTGTTCAGGAAGCCGTCGAGAGTCGCGACGCCGGCCTCGCCGCACATTGAGCCGTAGGCCTCGAAGAAAGCCATGCGCTCGGTTAGGTCCGCGTCTTCCAGACGCCGGCTCTTGATGGCCGCTTCGAAGCGCGAAAGCGCCGGACGGTGCGTCTTCGACGCGAAGACCTTCGCGGCCGCGACACGCACGTCGCGCTCGTGATCGTCAATCGCCTTCTCGAGGTGCTGCAAGGCACCAGGGGACGCGATCTCACCTAACGCCACCACGGCTGCGAGCCGCTGCGCCGAATCCGTTTGGGTCAATAGCTTCGCCAGTGCCGGGACAGCCGCGTTGGCGCGCATCGCGCCCGCGCGGCGCACAGCCTCGAGCGACACCTCCGGCTGCGCCGCGCCAATGAGTCGCACGAGCTCGGCTGTATTCGCCGACGCGAGCCGATCCGCGGCGCGCTCGAGAATGGCGCGCACTCGCGAGGACTGGAGCTTGCTCAACCACAGCAGCGCCACGCCTAACGCGGACGGCCTGAGCTCTGCGAACACGGCTTCCAGATCCTCCTCTGGCGGCAAGTCGGCGCGCTCGTCCAATGCCTGCAGCAACTGCGAGAGCGCTTCATGCTCGCTGAGCTTTGCCGAGACCGACTGCAGCGCTTGACGGTCCGCGTCCGTCAGACCGGTCAGTCGCTCGAGGCATGCCCGTACCTCGCGCAGGAGATACGCGACTCCCGCGTAGTGGCCACCAACGAGTAGCGTGACCAACAGTCCGTTCAGATGCGCGAGGACTTCGTCGCGAACGCTGGAATCTGTCTGGACTTCGTAGATGTCCAGAAGAACCGCGAGCACGTTCTTGCGCAGATCGCCCGCGTACTCTGAGCGAATCTGACCGCGCAGATACTCGATTTCGCTTTCATCGAGGAAGTACAACGTCGTGTCGAACGAGTCGAGACTGACGACGCCCGGCGGCAGGATCTGCTCCTGCAACGGCTCGGGCTGCGCGGAGTCCTTCAGCTTCTCGCGCGCCTGATCGTCCAGGCGCTCGATAGGCTCGGCTTCGAGCGCCAGGTCCACATAACGATACCTGACGCAATTGAACTCGCGCTCCCACAGCAGCGTAAGCAGATCGTCGTCGTCCTGTGCGGCACGACGGACACGGCACAGCAGATCGATCAGATCCGTCAACTCGCTCTGCTCCACATCGCGCAGCAGCCGCAACTCACGCACGCCGTCTTTATAGAGCAGCCAGGGGAGGTTGTCGGCAGCCTTGTCAGGCTCATTCAGCACGACGCGCCCTTCCCACTTGAGCTGCGTCTCGGTGATCTCGAACGCGATCTCTTCGGCGTGGGCCCACACGGCGCGGAACGCACCGCGCGCGCTCTCGATCGCACGCAGGTACGTCGGGTTGTTGTGCAGATAGAGCTGGTGCGCCCGAATCGCTCGCGTTAGGTGACTGATCAGCTCATTCACCAACGCCACGGCAAATGGCGGCTCGGGCAGCGCCTCGTTCGGAGCGTTCGCCGCGACCACGGCGGAAAGTGTCACGCTTGGCCGATCCCGGACTCGCTGACCTGCGCGACATCCTTGTCCCCGCGACCGCTCACGCAGAGCAACACGTGGTCGGACGTCGCCCAGCGGCCACGCTCGGCGCTCATCCAGGCGACGGCGTGCGCGGCTTCGAGCGCGGGAATAATCCCTTCCATGCGGCTCAGCAGCGTTAGGCCCCGCAGCGCGGCAGCGTCATCAACGGCCACATAAGTCGCGCGCCCGGTCTCCTTGAGGTACGAGTGCTCGGGACCAACGCCAGGATAGTCGAGACCAGCGGAGATCGAATGCGCCGGGTGCACCTGACCTTCGTCGTCCTGCAGCAAATAGCTCAATGAGCCGTGCAACACGCCGGGCTTCCCGCGCGACAGCGACGCCGAGTGGCGTTCGGTGCCGAGCCCTTCGCCGGCCGCCTCGACGCCTATGAGCTCCACGCCTTCATCGGTCAGGAATCCCGCGAAGATCCCCATCGCATTGGACCCGCCGCCGACGCACGCCACGACCGAGCGCGGCAAAGCGCCTGCACGCTGGAGCATTTGCTCGCGCGCTTCACGTCCAATGACCGATTGAAATTCTCGCACCATACGCGGATACGGCGCAGGCCCGACTACAGACCCGATGATGTAGTGGCTCTCGCGCACGTTCGTGACCCAATCTCGGATGGCTTCGGTCGTGGCATCCTTCAGAGTTCGAGTGCCAGACGAGACCGGGACGACCGTGGCGCCGAGGAGCTGCATGCGAAAGACGTTGAGCGCCTGACGCCGCATGTCCTCCTCACCCATGTAAACGACGCATTCCAGCCCGAATCGGGCACATATAGTTGCCGTGGCGACCCCGTGCTGGCCCGCGCCAGTTTCGGCGATGATCCTTCGCTTGCCCATACGGCGAGCGAGAAGGGCCTGGCCGATCGTGTTGTTGATCTTGTGGGCGCCGGTGTGGTTCAGGTCTTCGCGCTTGAGCCATACAGCGGCTCCGACGTGCTCGGAGAGGCGCGGAGCGTCCGTCAGAGGGCTTGGACGCCCCACATAGTGTCGAAGTAAACCCTCGAAGTCCCGATGGAAGTCAGCGTCGGACCAGGCCTTGTTGAAGGCCTCGTCCAACTCGTCGAGCGCGGGGATGAGCGTCTCTGGAACGTACCGGCCGCCGAACCGGCCAAAGCGATAGGGCGCTGTGGGGTCGACTGTCACCTGGTAATCGCTCCCTCCCCAACCGCCCGCACGAACGCCCGCATAAGCGCTTCGTCTTTGATCCCAACTGACTGCTCGACTCCCGAAGACACGTCGACGACGCTTGGTGTCAGCAGCTCGATCGCCGCGCCGACGTTTTCCGGCGTGAGTCCACCAGCCACGACGAGCCGTGGCATCGATCGGTGCTTCAGTTGGTCGGCGACGGCCTCCCACGCGAAAGAGCGCCCACCACCACCGAGCGGTGCACCCTTCTCCAAACGAGCGTCCAGGAGGACGCGGTCAACAACGCTCGCAATCTCGTCGAGATCATCAGGAAGCTGATCGCCCTCGATGCGCCTCGCAGCCCAGATCTCACCGCCAAATGACTCGCGCAGTGCGCTCACGTCGGACGGCTTTGGATCGGCGTGCAGTTGAATGACATCGAGGCCGACTTGCGTTGCCGTCGCGAGGATTTCCAGCGTCGAAGCGGCGCCAAATACGCCGACGCGACTCGGCGGATCGCGCAATTCGGCGAGCGGTCTGAAGATGGCCCTCGCCCGAACAGTGTCCACGCGCCGCCTGCTATCCGCGAACACGACGCCGAGGAAACGAGCGCCTAGCGAGGCGCCTAGCCTCGCGTCCGCAGGCCGTGTGAGCCCGCAGAACTTCACGTCAACGGCCACGGACTTCCTCTCGCGCAACTCCCGTGAGTGCGCGCACAGCGAGTATCGGATTGTCGGCACGCGACAGCGCCGAGCCGACGAGCACCGCGTCCGCTCCAATTCGGGCCAGCCGTTCGACATCCGATCGATTGCGGATACCGCTCTCCGCCACGGCGCAAACGCCGCTCGGAATGCGAGGCAGCAGGTCGGTCACGACGTTAGGGTCGACTTCGAGCGTTTCGAGGTCGCGTGCGTTCACGCCGACACACGGCGCTCCCAAGTCGAGCGCCCATAGCAGCTCCTCGGCGGAGTGCACTTCCACGAGCGCCTCGAGCCCGAGCGCGCGCCCTTCGTTGAGCATCGTTTTCAGCCCGATCGCACCTAACGCGCGGGCGATGAGCAGCGTCGCCGAGGCGCCGGCGACTTTCGCTTCGTACAGCTGCAGCGGATGCACATGAAAGTCTTTGCGCAGGAGCGGGACGTTGGCTGACAGATGCGCCCGAGCGAGCGCGAGATCTGCGAGGGAGCCGCCGAACTCCTCATCCTCCGTCAAGATCGAAATCGCTGCCGCGCCGCCTTCTTCGTATTCCCTGGAGCGACGGCCCACGTCCAGGTCCTGGCGCAGCACACCCTGCGAGGGAGAGCGGCGCTTTACTTCGGCGATCACTCCCACGTCGATCCCTTCTTTGAGCGCTGCCTGAAACGGGGGCTGCTGGGTCGCTCGCGCGGCGGCTGCACGCAGCTGCGTTTGTAGCGGCATTAGCGATTTGGCGACTCGCTGGCGCGCGGCGGCGACGAGGCGACTCAAAACACCACCGCCCCCGCTCGGACGCACGTCCGTACTACGCGCTTGCACTTCGGCTCCTGTTCGGATAATGTAGCTTCGGTTCTTGTTCGGGCAGCGTTCAGGTCCCAATCCCGTTCCTCCGATCCCCCGATTCCCGACCCCGCCCATGACACTCACCAAACGCCAGCGGGAGATCCTCGATTACCTGCAGACGTACGCCGTCGATCACGGCTACGCACCCAGCTTCGAGGAAATTGCCAAGCGATTCCGCTACAACTCGCTGGCAACGGTTCACGAACACCTGAGCAACCTCGAGCGGAAGGGATACATCCGGCGCTCGTACAACGAAAGTCGAGCGATCGAAATCTTGCCCTCGGATGTTTTTCCGCGCGCCGTGCAGCTGCCGTTGTTAGGTGCTGTCGCGGCTGGAGCGCCTATCGAGGTGGCGGAGACGCGCGAGACGATTTCGGTGCCGCAGGAGCTCGTGCGGCGCGGCGACGATCACTACGTCCTGCGCGTACGCGGGCAGTCGATGATCGACGAGCACATCCGTGACGGCGATTTTGTCGTCGTAAAGAGCGGTCGCGGTGCAGATAACGGGGAGATGGTCATCGCGTTGATCGACGGAAACAGCGCGACGCTCAAGCGCTTCTATCGCGAGCGCGACGGTCGCATCCGGCTACAGCCGGCGAACCCCGACATTGCGCCCATTTACGTGCACGAGAATGACGTCACGATCCAAGGTGTCGTAGTGGGAGTCATTCGGCGCTACTAGCTGCGACTGCCTAACGGCAAAACAGGGCGCTTTGCGTCGCGACTGTGGGAGCTCCGAACGCGCGGGAGCGCTGGCTGCCAATGCTCGGCTCGTCGCTTCCCGAGCCAAGTCTTCGAACGGCGCCTAACGCTGCCTTACCAACACCTCTTCTCCGATATCCCGCCCCGTAAAGACCTTCGCGTCGGTGGCGTTCGCGCCAAAGAGCGTATCGCCGAGAATCGTGTAGCGAACCGGAACGCCACCCTGCACGAGCGACCGTAGGTTGATCGTAACGCCCGTGATGCGGAATGTGCCGCTGTCAGGCGACGTCGGTTGCCGGCCTTTTCGCGTTAGGATCTCCCTGCTTTTCTTCCAGGTGCCGCCCGGCGTCAGCGTCAGCACGTCCTTCACGTAGAATCCGTCGCCGCGGTACTCCGACACGTAGTCGCCAACGATCTTTTCGCGCGTCTTGTCTTCCTCAGTCTTGCACGAAAGCAGGACACAGGCGGCGAGCACGGGCGCCCAGACGCTCAGCAGGCGGTTCGTCGCGCGAATCATGGCGTAGCGTCGCCGCTCGTTATGTCAGAACAGGCGGTCCAGGATTCGTACGCCATCGATAGCGCCGTTAGGCCACACCGGAATGCTGATCGTTCGCGTGGCGAATCCCCAGTCGTACTGCTCCAGGGTGCCGAGCGACATGCTTTTCTCCGAACGTTTCGTAATGAGGAGAGTCCCGGACTTACTGGACATCGCTTCGTCCATGCTCTGAGCGAAGCCCAGCGGCACGCGACCACGCAGACGCGGCGGATCACCAGCGATCACGCCTTCCCAGTCGATCGATCCAATCCAGCGATATGTCCCATACCTTGTCGTGTAGCGAATCCGGATGTGCGCCGCATCGCCTGAAGCGCTGGTTGGAACGATTTCGATACGGGAGATTTGGCTCGCCATCGCGTCTTCGCCGATCGGGATGCGATAGACGTTGCCAAGCGAGCCGTTAGGCTGCGCCCCGGCGATCACGAGGTCGGCGGCCGCGCGACAGTAGGTTTCGGGGCGGCCTTCTTTCAAATGCGCATTGGCTTTGGCTGTGCGACTTGGGTACTCCACGCCGAGCGCGACGATCCCTGAGGCTGAGTCGCTCTCCGCCGGGGCCAGTCGAATGCGCTCCGCTTGTCCACTCGAATCGACCAGCCACGCGGATTCGCCCCTGACCAGACGCGACCCACTGTACACCTTCGCGAAGGCGCTTTCGATCAAGGCCGTGGCATCCAGAGTGAAGCGCTCGTTAGGCGTGCCGGGCGTCGCGCCCAATAGCAGGCGTGTGCGCTCGCATGCAGGCAGCAAGACATAGGACGCTGGAACTGCGGTTTCATATGATGCGTCCAGCGCGCGGCCGGACCGAATGCTGTTGAGCGCGTAGCTGACGTCGTCCATCACGGGCATCACGTCCGTAGATTCGGCGACCGCGTTCATGACGAGCATGGTTGCGGCGAGCGTCGTGGTATTTGCGATGTTCGTCAGTCGCGAACGGTCAGTCAGCTGTATCTCGAACGGAGTTTTGCCGAGCCGGCCGTATCGCATCAGCGCTGCCCAGCGATTGTCGGCGCTGCTCCATCGAATCGTGCTCGCGTGGTCGCGAGAATCTTTCGTGTCGCCGACACCCTCACGCACTTTGTTCCAGAACGCCGCAATGCGACGTCCTTCCTCGCGCATGATTGGCGATGCGCTGTCAGGCCGGAACTGCAGACTCGCGACGCGGCCCGAGGCGTCGACAAGAACACGGAGGTCGCCTGGAATCCCGGCTGCGCGTAACTCGCAAAGCCGGATGCGTTGCATTGGCTCCTGGCAGGCGAAGCGGCCGCTGGAATGGCGAAGCGCGACTTCGTCCAGGTCGCGGAAGCGCATCCCCGCGCGGAAACTCCACAGGACGAAGGGAGACTTCCTGAGATCCGGCGCGTACTCATCTCCCTTCCAGGCCAAGAACAGCACCAGAACGGCAGCCACGACGATGTGCACCGGTCGCAGCTTGGAAAGCAGTCGTCGCATACGATTATGGACGACTGGCCGTGCCGGGCCCGTCACATCCAAAGCCTAACGTACTCTCGTGAACGTCGTCCCTTGAAGCTCGATTGATGTGGCCGGTCCGCTGCCCGGGAAACTGAACGTTACAACACTGCCACTGCCGGCGATTTCGATTCTGAGTTGCGACTTCGCGGCATCGTAGATCTCAGCCGGTCCATAGACAGCACCCCAGTGGTATTCCAAACGGCTGTCGCGCACGGTGAAGGTGACGGTGCCATACGACGGTTCTGTATACGCGCCGGCAAAATCGGCGAGCGGCCTGCCTAACGGTTGGCGCTGGCGCGCCGCGCGAACCGAGTCTTGTGCAGCGATGTTCCTGAGTCCGGGCGCCAGCTGTGACTTCAATTGCTCGAACCGTTGCTCGGCGCGTGCGCGCGCGTTCGGCCGGCCGGCTTCGAGGTCGTACGCCAACGCTGCGATGATGTCGACGAGGTTCGATCCTGCGCCGCCCGTCGACATTGCAACAACGCCGATGCGCCGCTGCGGGAGAAACGAGAGATGCGATCGCGTCGTGAAGTAGCCACCGAAGCGGCTTACCATGCGCTCGCCTTCGTACGTACCCACGTCCCAGCCCGCGCCCCACCCTTCGCGATCGAAAAACGCGAATCGCTTCGCCTGATCGCGCGTTTGCGGCGCGATGAGGCGGTGACTCAGCTCCACGGCTTCCTTTGGGAAGACCTGCTTGCCATCGATTCGTCCGCTGTCCATCTGAACGATCGTCCACCGCGCCAGGTCGCCAAGCGTCGCAATGTGTCCGCCGGCGGAATTCATCGTTTTGTCTGTTTTGTAGAACGGCTCGGTTTTGTAGCTGCCATCGGCGCCGAGCGAATGCGGTTTTGCGATTCGCCTGGCGTCGAGGCCGGAGACGCGGGTGTAGGTCTCGCGTAAGCCTGCCGGCTTGTACACGCGCTCTTCGAGATACTTGCGCCAGCCTTCAGGTCGCACGCGATCGATCACCATCGCGGCCACGTTGTAGCCGAAGTTGCTGTAAATCAGATCGTTGTTTCCCGAAGGCTCGGCGAGCGCCACGAGCGACGGCCAGCGCGCTTCGGGTATTTCTCCGGTGAACGCGGCGCTCGAGACGACGGCGTTGTCGTTCAGGTGATGCGTGTGCGACAAGAAGTGCGCCAGTGTCAACTCTTGTGCCCGGGCGCCGGTGTGCCACTGCGCGTTAGGCAGCAGCGTCGTAATCGGTGCGTCGAAGCGGATCACACCGTCGTTCGCCAGCAAGGAGATGCCGAATCCGGTAAACGACTTGCTCGTCGATGCGAGGTACCACAGGGTGCGGTCGTCGGCTCGCACGCCGGCTGTCACGTCTGCGAAACCGTGCGACTTCGCGTAGATCGTGCGACCGTCCATCGTGACAGCGACGCCGATCGCCGGCGTTAGGCCTGCGCGTACACCAGCCGCTGCCATCGAATCGACGGCGCGCGCGATTTCAGCGGTGCTGGCTCTGGGCCCCTGAGCCATGGCGGAAGCGGCCTGAAGTCGAGCAAATGACATCAGCAGGACTCCAACTGTTCGCGGAACGCATCGAAGCATGACAAACTCGCTGAGTTG
>DATBKN010000148.1:0-3114 GCA_036555845.1 Gemmatimonadaceae bacterium
ATGCCGCTGCGCATCTCAAGCAGCTGACGTATCGTCACATTGCGCTTACGCGGATCCGCCAGCGTTAGGTCCTGATACGACGGCAGCGCATCGAAGATCGATGCCGTCACGTCCAGCCTGCCCTGGTCCACCGCAATGCCGGCGATGAGGGAGGTCACGCTCTTGCTGACGGATTGCATCGTGTGCACGTCGCCGCGGCTCGAGCCGTTGAAATAGCGCTCGAAGACGAGGTATCCCTCACGCACGATCACCAGCGAGCTGAGACCGGGAATCGCGTTTGACTGAAGGCGCTGCGCGAGCGCGTTGATGCGACCGGCGTCTATGCCAACCTGCCCCAGGCTCGCCGTGCGCCACTCGGCGGTTGGGAAATACGTGGCGCCGTCGCGAACGACGGTGTCAGTCGCGCCAGGATCGCCGCCTGGCGCCGACGAATCGGAACACGCGGCGACCGCCGCACAAAGACCGAAAAAGAGAGCGCCCTTCACTGTGCTATGCCGACAAACTCTTCAACCCGAGATTTGTAATGCGCTGTAGAAGATCCGGATACTCCATCCCCGCCTGCTTCGCCGCCGACGCGAACTCCTCACTCTGAGCGATTTCGGGGTTCGGGTTCGCTTCCAAAAACCACAGCTGGTCATCCCCGGCAAGGCGATAATCCAGGCGCGCGTATCCCGTTAGGCCCAGGATACGGTAGATGCGCTTGCTGAGATGGCCGATGGACGATGCTACGTTAGGCGGCAGATCATCCGCCGCGAGTTGGTCGATGCCGTGCTTCTTTTGATACTCGAGATTGTGCTTCGCCCGTTCCGTCGCGATCAGCGGCTCGTCGGGCGCCGCGTTCTTGAAGACGAGCTCGCGGGCGGGCAGCGCGGTCAGCCGGTCGTTCCCCAGCACGCCCACGTAGATCTCGCGACCCGCGATGAACTGCTCGGCCAGCGCGTGCGTCTCCACTCGGCGATGCACCATCGCCACGCGCTCGGACAACTCTTCATCAGTGTTCACGATCGACGCCTTGGAGATGCCTAACGAGGCGTGCTCGGTGAGGCTCTTCACGATCAGGGGAAATGCCAGTGCGCGCGGCCGTTTTACTCGGTGCCCCACGGGAAAGACGTGAAAGGCCGGCAGCCGGATGCGATGATACAGCAGCAGCTTCTTCGCCAGCGACTTCTCGCGCGAGATCACCATCCCACGCGGGTTGCAGCCCGTGTACGGCACCCGCAACAGCTCCAGCAGGCTCACGACGTTCTGATCGAAGAGCACGTTGCCGTGAAACTCCTCGAGCAGGTTGAAGACGACGTCGGGCTTGAAGGCGTCGACGGCATCACGGATGGGCTGAAACTCGGTCTGCACGCCTAACGCCTGGCTTTCGTGACCGAGCTTGCGCAGCGTGCGCATCACATCCCATTCGGTTTTGAAGGCAAAGCGCTCCTCTTCGGAGAGCTTCCCCGCGTCCTCCGGCGGCACCAGGTCCGGATGCATGAGTACGAGCACGCGCAGCTTCTTCATGCGAGGCTCATGTTAGAGGGCGATCCAGTCCTTCCGTCCCTGACTGTAGAGAAAGTGCATCGTTTTCACGGTGAGTAACACGCAGAAATCGGTCAGCAGCTGTCGCTCCGGGCCCGCCGCATGCAAGCGCAGCACACGACAGCGCGCAATCATGTCGCCTAACACCAAATCAAGCGTGTACTGATACTCACCGGTCCAGCGCGCGACCAGGCGACGGATGTCCTGCCGGTTTCGCCGCAGAAACGTCGCTGCCATTTCCAGCCTGCGGTGGCGCTTCTGATCCGAGAACAGGCGCCGCAGATCCGCATCGTAAATGTTAGGCAGGCGCACCGTGTACTTCTTGCGCCGCGCGGCATAGTGCTCGGCCAGCGTCTTCGTCAGCCGATGCAGCGGCTCCACCGTTCGGCGATTGGCGACAAGCGGAGCCTGCGGTCCGATCTCCCGCATCAATTCGTCGACGTACTCCAGCTTCTTGATCGCGGGCCAGCCTGCATAACGGCGTTTCCAGTCCGAGCGCGGCTTGAGCCAAACGGCAAACGTCTCCGCGAAATCCTCGTCAGGGTGACTCTGCGCGTACCAGAGCCTCAAATGCTGCACATAACGTTTGCTCGCGGGATTCGGCCGGTAATACTCGGGATACCGCGTCGACGACTTGCCGAACAGCTGCTGCCACTTGCGGCGCCGATGCAATCGATAGGCGTGCTGAAAGGCGTGGCCCGCCTCGTGCCGCATGATGCGCAGGCACTCGGCCCGCGACGCACCTTCCACATCCAGGAGCTGGTTCGCTTCCAGCCGCCGCAGCCGCGAATTCGCGAGATAGAACGGCGCCGCGAATCCAGGAACACCGGCCGGCGAAAACCACTCGTCCGACAACCAGACGTGCGGCTTCAGGCGCAGGCCGCGCTGGTCCAGTTCGTCGTACAACTTGCTGACGCACGTCTCCAGGATGGTGCCATCGATTGAGACGGCCAGATCCTTGAGCCGAATGCGCAGCAGGCGCTCGTCGGAGATGCGATCCCAGCGGATGCGCGCGGGCGGCCGCGGGCGTGGGCGTCGCGCAGGTCTATGTGCTGGACGGCGGCGGCGGCGGCGGGAGCGTGCTGGCACGGCGCGGAATATGATGCGCCCGTCGCCTGCTTGGGAGCCTAACGAATCTCGAACGGCTCGGAGTAATCCGAGAAGACCTTGCTGCCGCCCACCTCGTAGAAATCCACCCGGATACGGTGCGTGCCGGTACGGCGCGGTTCCCGCAGGGTCGCCGTCAGCGAGTAGCTGGATCCGGGTCGCAGCGTGACCCGCTTGATCCCCTCGACAAGCGCGTTCAGCACCGTGACGCGCCATGTACCGTCGGCATCCTCCCGTTCCAACGCTCCGCTGGCGCCCTTTACGATGAACAGGTCCGCCTGCTCCATGGCGGCGTTGAACTTATCCCCCAGGGCACTCTCCAACATCCGAGTTGTCGTGTTGCGCAGCGTCGCGCGAACCCCGGTTGCGACGACCTCTTCCCACGTCCACACGGATTTCGCGGGCGTGATCGCTAGTACGGTCGTGCCGCCCGGCGTTAGGTCCTCGCCGACGCTGGCAGGGATATCGCACGCTGCCGCGACC
>DATBKN010000149.1:0-16408 GCA_036555845.1 Gemmatimonadaceae bacterium
TCGCGCTTGCGGTTGCGGCGATCGCGATACGCATAGCGCCACGCGCGCTCGACGGATTCCTTGGCCGGTCCCCAGAGCTTGCTGCGCGCGCCATAGTAGCCGCGCGCGGCCTTCATGACCTGCTTCTTGCGCTTCAGCCTAACGACATTCGATTTGACGCGAGGCATATGCTCTCCTAGGCCTGCAGCAGGCGCTTCAAGACTTTCGTCTCGCCGGGTGTTTTGATCAGCGCAGGCCGGCGCAGACGTCGCTTCCGCTTCGCGCTCTTCTTCGTGAGGATGTGGCTCTTATAAGCCTTCAGGCGACGCACCCTGCCCTTCCCGGTGACCGAGAAGCGCTTCTTCGCGCCCTTGTGTGTTTTCATCTTCGGCATAACGAGACCTCGACTATTTCGGGGCCAATATCATCGTCAACGTTTTTCCTTCCATGCGCGCCGAACTCTCGATCTTGGCGATGTCCGAGAGCTCGTTCGACACACGCTCCACCACTGCCTGGCCCAACTCCGGATGCGCGATCTGCCGCCCCCGGAACATGAGCGTGACTTTCACCTTGTTGCCTTCGCCCAAAAAGCGCCGCGCATGGCGCGTCTTTGTGGCGAAGTCGTGCTGATCGATGCCCGGCCGGAACTTCACTTCCTTGAGCTCGATCACGTGCTGTTTCTTCCGCGCTTGCCGTGCTTGCTTGGCCTGCTCGAACTTGAACTTGCCGAAGTCCATGATGCGGACCACGACGGGCCGCGCCAACGGTGCTACTTCAACGAGATCGAGACCTGCTTCGTCAGCGAGCGCGAGCGCTCGCTCGACCTCCATGATGCCAAGCTGACTTCCATCGGCTCCGATGACCCGCACGGGGCTGATGCGAATCTGCCGATTCACGCGAATGCGCGGAGTCTTCGCGGTTTCTTGCGGTTGTGGCTGAGGCGTCGGTATCTCTCCGTTGAGGTTTTGGGGCCGTTGCCTAACGACAACTGGCCGGACAACAAAAAACGCGGACCCACCAGGAGTCCGCGCAGGCGGCGCCGCACGCTCGTTGCGTGCCGACGTCGCCAATCGAGAACTCCTGCAGCACGCCGGCACTTCGGCCGCGGCCAGAGGGTGAGAGCGCGTTCGCTCTGCTTAACAAGTTGTAGGGGTTGAAGTTAGTGGCCCAAGTCCCGAATGCAAGCCGCCTCCCGCAAATACTCCAGCGCGGACGAACACGGACAAAAACCAGGATGTAGTAAGTGCCCCAAACGCTCTGTCCGGGAGGGTCCGCGTGCGCCCGCGGTGAGGCCGTTGGGCTATTGCGCCGCCGGGCTCAGGCCGAAGGCTTTCCCGTCATGCACGACATGGCCCCACGTCACAGCAGCGTCATGTACGAAGATCACCAACCACCCCTCATCGCGCGCACGCGTCAGGATGCGGCGCTTCGACTCCAGCGTGACCAGGGGCTCCACGTCGTACCCCATGATCCACGGCAGCGGCAGATGGTGTGCCGTCGGACACACGTCACCGAGGTAAAACGCTGTCTCACCCTCGCTGGACAGCAGCACCGATTGGTGATGCGGGACGTGCCCAGGCGTTCGCATGAGCCGGATCCCCGGCAGGACCTCGGGCTCTCCTTCGACCAGCGCCAGGCGGCCGGCTTCGCGGATGCAGTCCCAGTTGCGACCGAAGTAACTCGCCGACGTCCGCTCGTTAGGTCGTGTGGCGAAGTCGTACTCTCCGCTCTGTACGATGTACTTCGCATTCGGGAACGCCGCACGTACCATGCCCTCGGCATCCACGTACGTGTTGCCGCCCGCATGATCGAAATGAAAGTGCGTGTTGATGACGGTTCGTACATCGTCGACAGAAAAACCCAGTTCGCGCACACCCGCCTCGAGCCACGTTCGACCGTCACTGCCGGAATTCTCGAGCCCGTAGATCTCGCGGAACTTCTCGTTCTCCTTATTCCCCGCCCCGGTGTCGATGAGCACGAGCCCATCAGGATGCTCGATCAACAGGCAGCGCATGCCCAACTGGATGCGGTTACGCTCGTCAGGCGCGATGCGCCGCTCCCACAGTGGCCTCGGCACCACGCCGAACATGGCGCCGCCGTCGAGCTTTTGCCCGCCGGCCTGAATCGCATGTATGCGCCAGCGCCCGAACGAGCGCGACTGTACGGACGGGCCTAACGCGCTCACGCGATGTGCGTCGGCTCGAAAGAGCTCGGCAGAAACGAGCGGCGCTTCCTGCGCCGGCCGCGGTGCCGCTTGCGCCACTCCGCAACGTGCGCGTGCAGATCGTCCAGCGTGCGGAGACCGAGGCGTCGAGCCGCTTCGAGGAGGTACGTGAAGCAGTGCGCGGTCGCGACGGCGTCCCCTAACGCGCGGTGACGCTCCCTGATCTCAACGCCGTAGTAGCGCGCGAGATGATCCAGCGAGCGGCGCTCGAGCTGGCGCAAGAACACACGGGCAAGTCGTACCGTGCAAAGGCGCGGAGCGTCGAGCGTGAAGCCATCGCCTGTCGTGCGCTCCAACTCCGCGTTCAAGAAGCGCCAGTCGAAGCCCACGTTATGCGCGACGAAAATGCCGCCACCTAACGTCGAGCGGACGTGTTCCGCGATGGTCCAGAAGGGCGGCGCATCACGCACCATCTCATCGGTGATGCCGGTCAGCGACGTGACCCACAGTGGGATGGGCCGCTGCGGGTAGATGAGCGAGCTCCAGGCGGCCCCTACTTCTCCCCCGTTCACAGGCACCATGGCAACCTCGGTCACGCGGTCGCCGCCCCAGATGCTCGTGCCCGTCGTTTCAGTATCGACGACGACGAAGGGGACCTCGTCCAGCGGCAGCGACGCCGCCCCGGTGGCTGCGAGATTCACGTTAGGCTGATCCTACGTCCATGGGTCATCCCGCTCGATCGGGCACGTCATGCACCTCGGTCCGCCGCCGCCGCGCACCAACTCACTTCCTTCGAACGTAATCACTGCGCGGTCAGTATCACTCAAGCGCTTGCCGCCGGTCAGAAACGACACCGAGGACACGAGCGCAAAACCCATCTTCTCCATCTCGCGCAGCGTCGCCTCGTTGCGCGCGTACGAGAGCACGAGGCCGGGCCGCAGCGCCATGAAGTTGCAGCCCGACGACCACTGTTCCCGTTCCTGCATGTTCCGCTTGTTACCGCCGCAGAAGACAGGCTCCATGTTCATGCCGCAGTCTTTGAGCGCGGCGAAGACGTTAGGCGACTCGCGCAGCTGCGACTCCCCTTTGCGCCACGTGAGCACGGTCAGCCGCTCCGGACCCAGGAAATGCGGAGGGTATATCACACATAGTTCGCGATCGACCTGTGTGAAGATCATGTCCAAGTGAATCGCTGTGTTCTCTTTGGGCATGACCACTACAACAAGATTCTCAACTGTGGACTGCTCGAACAGCAGCCGCGCGAGGTGGTCGATCCCCGCAGGACTCGAGCGATCGCTGAAGCCGATCATGACAGTGTCGGAGCGCAGCGCATGGACGTCGCCGCCCTCTAGCGAGTACGAGACTCGCCGCTCTGCCGACCCGTCGTAGAGCACACCGCGATTCGCGAGCGACGGGTGGTGCCGAAAGAGGGCTCGCATGATGAGCTCCTCCGACCAGCGCACGCCGTGCCGCATGGCGCCGATCAGCACGTTCTGGTTGACAGCCATCGCCGTGTCACGCGTGAAGTACAGGTTGGGCAGCGGCGGGAGCTGGTAGCCCACGGCATTCAGCGCGCTGCCTAACGGCCCGGGTGCGTCGTGCCGCCCCTCGATGAGCCAGCGCGACAGCGTGTCCGCCGACGCCTCGGCCAGCTCGCGACCCAGCGGCTCCGAGGGATAGAAGTCCATCGTCTCGCGGATTACAGCGTCACGCGCCTGCGGATCGTCCAGCACGTCACGCAGGAGATCCCCGACCTGCAAGACGGTGGCGAATCGCTCGAGCACGGCAACGAAGCGCCGGTGCTCCCGGTTGGCCCCTTCGACGTCGATGATGTCGACGTACAGATAATCGGCGACCGTGGAAGGCGTGACGGCGAGCAGCTCCTCGCCAGGCGTGTGCACGAGGACCGATTTCAGCTGGCCGATTTCCGACGGAATGTTGACGGGCATGGCCAAAGATAGATGGTAAATGGGGTCAGACCCCATTTTGACCATTTGAGTGGCGGCGCGCCTAACTGGTATCGACACCAGCGGATTGCTATCTTGTGAAACGATTCACAAGCAGCTCGTCTCCCCTCTGCCCACCGCTTCTCGCGCCATATCCCGCGCAGTCGTGAAACGCATCGCTGACAGCACAGTCCGACGTCTTTCCGCCTATCTGCGCTTTCTCGAGGAATCAGCGCGGCGAGGCGTCACGACGATTTCGAGCGATGATTTGGCGAAACGCGGAGGGACGACGTCGGCGCAGGTCCGCAAAGACCTCTCGTTCTTTGGCTCGTTCGGCAAACGCGGACTCGGCTACGCCGTCGACGAGCTAACCGCTTCGCTGCGCGACATCCTCGGACTCGGCAGACAGTGGAGCGTGATAATCGTCGGCGCGGGAAAGATCGGTACCGCGCTCGCGCAGTACGAAGGGTTCAAGCGTCGCGGTTTCCTCGTGAGCGCCGTGTATGATCGCGACCCACAAAAGGTGGGTCAGACCGTTTCGGTGACTGGCGGGCAGCTCACCGTTCGCGACATCGCTCAAATCGAGCGCGACGTACCGCGCGACAAGCCCGACATCGCGGTGCTCACGGTGCCCGGCGAAGACGCGCAAGGTTTGGTCGATCGCCTCGTGCGCGCCGGCGTGCGCGCGATTCTCAATTTCGCGCCCGTTCAGCTGCGTGTACCTAACGACGTCGCATTGCGCAGCGTGAATATGGCGATGGAGCTGGAAGGGCTCAGCTTCGCTCTGTCGAACCGCTCCGGGAGCGGGTTGACCGGAGACCGCTAGACTCGGGCGACTGCTTCAGTCCAGCGCGTTTCGCGGCGCGCAACAGATCCAGGAACGTTTGCGGTGCGAGCACTTCGGGCCGCGCAGTCCCGTCAATTCCACACGCATTGAGCAGTGTTGTCGCCGGCTCTGCCGCGATATCGAACAAGCTGCGCACCACACGCAGCATCTGCTTGCGACGCTGCGAAAACGCGCCTTGCACGAGCGTCTTGAACGCGGCCTCCTCATCGGCTCGCACGATCGGCTCGGCGAGGGGCGTTAGGCTGACGATCACTGAATCGACGGCCGGTTTGGGATGAAACGAACCGGCGGGCACTCGGCCATGACGCTCGACCTGTGCGACCGCCTGCGCAGTGACCGATAGCGCGCCATATGCTTCGCTTCCCGGAGCGGCGGAGAGCCGGTCACCAACCTCGCGCTGTACGAGCAAGACGATCCGGCGCGGCCGCGGCGAGGCGAGCGCGTGAAAGAGGATCGGCGTCGTTATGTAATACGGGACGTTTCCTATAACGCTCCATGGCGCGCCCTCGCTCAAGTCGGCAAGCCGAATGTCGAGCACGTCGCCTTCTACGATCTGCACGTGCGGGCGATCGGCGTATCGCCGGCGCAGCGCTGCTGCGAGATCCCGATCCAGCTCAATGGCGATGAGCCGCGTCGCTCGAGCGGCGAGTCGCTCGGTCAGTGATCCCTCACCGGGGCCGATCTCGATGATCGTCTCGTTAGGCCTGGGCCCTACGGCCTCGACGATGCGCGCGAGGATCCGCTGATCGTTGAGAAAGTGCTGGCCGAGGCGCTTTCGAGCTCGGTGTGGCATTTCACAAAACCTAACTGCTCCACCGAAAGCAGTTATGTCCTTGCGACGACGAGCGTGAGGTCATCACGACGCGGGGTCCCGACTGTGTGCGACTGCACCATGGCGAAGACGCGATCGACCACCGCGCTCGGACGCTCATCCCGCGCTTCGCGCACCAGATCCAGCAAGCGTTGCTCGCCGAGCTTGCGGTCGAAGCGGTCGCGCGCGTCGCTGAGGCCGTCGGTGAACAGAACGAGCAGATCGTCGTCAGCGCGCCAGGGCTGCTCGGACTCCGCGGGCCGGCTCGCCTGCATGCCTAACGGCGGATCCAGCGCTGCCAGGCGCTGCGCCACGCCGTTACCGCGCACGATGAAAGCATGGGGATGTCCCGTGTTCGCATATCGAATGCGCCCCGCCTTGGGATCGATCACCGCATAGAACATCGAGATGAACATCTCCGTCGTGGACAGCTCTTCCTGCAACGACGTGCGCATGCGATTGAGCAGATCAGCCGGCGCTTCCGTCACGGCCGCGTGGATCGCCGCGGCGCTCATCGCGAGGGCCATGATCAACGCCGCACGGTACCCGTGGCTTGAAACGTCGCCGATCAGAACGCCGGTGCGTCCACCGCCTAACCGGAACAGATGATAGAAGTCGCCTCCGACGCTGTCGGCGGGCGCGACGCGCGCCGCGACGGTCGCCTCCGGGGCGACGCTCTCGACGCTCGGCAGCAGCTTCATTTGCAGGTCGTGCGCGAGCTGCATCTCCTGCTGCAGTCGCTGCTGCGCTACCGACGCGCGCACCAGTCGCGTGTTCTGAATGGCCGTGCCGATCTGCGTCGCGATGGAGAAGACGAGCTTTTCGTCACCCGCGCTGAACGTCTCTCCCGTCCTGCGCTCGGAAAGGTTCACGACACCTAACGGCAGCCCTGACGACGATCCAGGATTCGTCCACAGAATCGGCACCGACAACAACATCCCGCGTCGGTATGGCCGCTCGGCCTCGCACGGCATTTCCCCTTCCTCCACCAGCACCGCGCGTTGCTCGCGGAAGACGCGCGCCGAGACAGCGTTCGGGTCGCTGGACGCGATCGGAATGGCGTCTTCGGCGGCAAAGCCAAGCGCCGTGACGACCTGCAAGGTGTCGGTGATGCGATCGTGCACGAGAATCGCCGCGCGCCGCGCGCCGACGGTCTCGCAGATCTCGCTCAGAATGCGCCTGGTCGCCTCCTCCAGCGACACCGTGCGGCCGAGGATCTCGCTCGTCGTGTACAGCAGGTTGATCTCTTCATAGCGCTCGGCCAGCTCCCACGCCGCGTGCTCGACTTCGAGCGCGGACTGGTAGAAGTGCGCGATGACGGGAGCCAGAAAGGCAGCGTAGGCGTGCAGCTGCGGCGTTGGATTCTGGGTCGGACCTAACGTGAGGACTGCGCGCTTCGGGCCCGGAATGCTAGCCACAACGAAGACGCCATCGTCGGTCAATACTTCCGCCGGCTGTTGCGCCGCGGACCACGTCAGCGCCGACGGAAAAATCGCTGTCCCTGGACGTCCGTACTCGGCAATGAGTGTGTCGTCTCCATCGGGGTGCTGCCACACAACAGCCGGACAGCCCAGCGCGTCCGCGAAGCGATCGAGGATCGCCCCGAGCTCCTTCACGTGCGACGGAGCGTTAGGCGGACCATGTTATGGCCATTGGAAATCTGCTCCACCCGATCCATCAGCCGCTGCATCAGAAAGAGTCCGCGGCCATCCTCGCGCAGCAGGTTCTCCAGTCGCGTCGGATCGTTCGTACACGCGTCGAGGTTGAATCCAGTGCCATGGTCATAGACCTCCAGCACGAGGCCCGCATCGGTGAGATTGGCCGTAACGCGGACCGCTTTGCTCTCGTCCTCGCAATTGCCGTACAAGATCGCGTTCGACAACGCTTCAGTCAGCGCGACGCGAACGTTGAATGCGAGGGCATGCGCCGGAAAACCAGCCGAGCGGCAGCGGTTTACGACAAGCTCGACGGCGCGTTCCACAAAGCGCACGTCGCTGGGGAAGCGCAAGTCATACGGTAAGACGGCCCACTCGCGCGGCGCGGAAGCGGAGCCGGAGGATGGGGGAACCGGCAGAGTGACCACGTTGCTCGTTAGGCGTCCGATCGCGCGGCGCTAAAAACTATCGAGCGCCCGCTCGCGGGTCTCGGCGATTTGGAACAGAGTATCGAGCTTCGTCAGCTCGAACAGCGTCTTCAGGTCTTCGTTGAGGTTGGTTAGGCGGAGCTCGCCGCCGTGCTCGCGGATCTTCTTGGACAGTGAGACGAGCACGCCGAGGCCGGAGCTGTCGATGTAGCCCGTTTGACTGAAGTCGACGAGAAACTTGCGTTCGCCACGCTCGATCTCATCCAGCACCTTTTGCTTGAGCTCCTGGCGATTGCCGACGATCAGCTGCCCCTCCACACTCACCACGCACACGTCACCCTCCTTATGTATTGCAAAACTCATTGCCTTTCTCCGTTGGGCCTGCTTGTCACGCCCCCACGTCGTGCGATTGCAGGGCGGTAATCGCGGCGACGTTGATAATGTCGTCAGCGGAAGCGCCACGCGACAGATCGGAGCATGGATGTGCGAGTCCTTGAACGATCGGCCCTATCGCGAACGCGCCCGCTAATCGCTCAACCAACTTATATGCGATGTTCCCCGCGTCGAGCGAAGGAAATATGAGCACATTTGCCAAACCTGCAGCCGGGCTCGCCGGTGCTTTTCGCGCAGCAACGTCGCGCATGAGCGCCGCATCCGCCTGCAATTCACCATCGATCCGCAGGGTATTATCGCGCTGTCGGGTGATCGCCACGGCGCGGCGCACGCGCTCGACCGATTCATTCGTCGCACTGCCTAGCGTACTAAATGATAGAAAGGCGACGATTGGATCGTCACCCACAATGCGCTTTCTATCACGCGCAGCAGCAATGGCGATGTCGGCCAGCTGCTCGGCGGTCGGTTGCGGCACCACGGCGCAGTCGGCGAACGTGACGATCTCCGGCTGATCGCTGCGGAAGGCGCGCGTCGCCATGTAAAACGCGCTCGATACCGTCGCGACGCCCGGCGCCGGACCGACGAGCCAGATGGCCGCGCGCAGCACCTCGGCGGTGGTGTAGACGCAACCGGCGACGCTCCCCGCGACCTCGCCGCGGCGGACGAGATAGTCAGCATAGAAGAGAGGCTCGTGGGCGAGCCGCGTCGCTTCTTCGCTCGTTAGGCCGCCCTCGCGGCGCCGGCGGCGCTGCAGCAGGTCTTCTTCCAGCTCCTTGACACCGCCATGCGTGAGCGGATCGATCGTGTCCACGCCGACGGCCTTCGCCGCAGCATGCGTGTCGGGTCGCCTGGGGTCGAGCACGAGCACTGGATCGGCTATTCCCCAGCGCGTGAGGAAGCTGGCCGCCTGAAGCACGCGCTCGTCCCACGACTCGGCGAGGGCGAGGCGCACGCGCTGTGCGGACGCGCGCCGACGCACTTCCGCTATGAATGGATGCACCGAAGCCGTGCCTTACGTGGAGCGCGCGCGCCGCTCCAGCGCCGTCGCGATATCCGGATGCACCAGCGACTGCAGGGAACCACCGAAGCGGGCGACTTCGCGCACGAGGCTGGACGAGATGTACGACGTGTCGAGCGACGGCACCATGAAGATCGTCTCCAGCGCGGGCGCGAGGTGCCGATTCATCAGGGCCATCTGGTACTCGTATTCAAAGTCGGCCACTGCGCGCAAACCGCGAATCAACAGCTTCGCCCCGCGTGCGCGCGCGAAGTCCACGAGCAGTCCGTCGAACGGCTGCACCTCCACGCGGCTTTCCTCGCCGATCGCCGTACGGATCATGGCGACGCGTTCCGAGACTGAAAACAGCGGCTGCTTGTTCACGTTCGTCGTCACGGCCACTATCAGCCTGTCGACGAAGGTGAGCGCACGGTGAATCAGATCTTCGTGACCGCGCGTGATGGGATCGAAGCTGCCCGCGTAGACGCCGATTGTCGGCATGCGTCGTTAGGCCCGGTAGAGGGTAATGGCCGTGCTGCCGTATACGCGCGTATCACCGCCCTCGGGCAGCTCTTCGTGCGCGTCATGCTCGACTCCAAGTATCGCGGCGAAGGGACGACGCAGCCAGAGCGAAGTTAGGCGCTGTGCCATGCCCAAGTTGTACGGCGGATCGGCGAAAGCGACGTCAAACTCCCCCGGCTGAAGTTTTCCGGCGAAGCGCAGCGCGTCGCCGCGATGCACGCGCGTGCGATCCTGCGCGCCCAAGGCCTCGATGTTGTCGTGCAGCGCCTGCAGGCTTGCGGGAGTGATCTCGACAAAGTCGGCGCTGGCCGCGCCGCGCGAGAGGGCTTCCAGGCCGAGCGCGCCCGAGCCGGAAAAGAGATCGAGCACGCGCGCGCCAGGCAGAGCCGGCTGCACGATCGACATCCATGCTTCGCGAGCCCGATCGCCGGTTGGGCGGACGCGAGCATCGCGCGGAACTCGGATCGTCCGGCCTCCCCACTCGCCGGCGATGATGCGCACGCGTTAGGCGCGCACCGCGCAGAGCCTGGCGACGATCCGCTCCTCTCCCTGGTATTCGTCGCGCTCCAGGCGATAGGCGACGTCGATCGTGGCGCCGGGGACCAGCGTCGTCACCAGATCGGCCATCCCCCAGCCGATCGCCTCCAGCGACCCCTGCTCGCTGCGCAGCGCGAGCTTGAGACCGTCGGCGCCAACCGTGCGCGGCGGCCCCACGAGCGTGAGCCCGCGCGAGAGGAACGTCGGCGCCGGATTCCCCATGCCGAAGGGTTCGAAGTGGCGCACTGCCCCCTCGAGCTTCCAGAGCGCCTCGTCGCAGGCAACCTCGAGATCGATACGCTGTTCGGGAATGAGATCGTCCGGCGTTAGGCGCTCGCGCGCCACGGCGTTGAATGCGCTGGCGAACGTGGCGATCTTGTCTTGCGCGATTGTGAGACCGGCGGCGACGCGGTGACCGCCGAAGCGTTGCAGGTGCTCGCGGCAGGCGAGGATCCCGCCGTGCAGGTCGAAGCGCGAAGTAGAGCGTCCCGACCCTTTGCCGACGCCGGCATCGGTCGCGATGAGAATGGCCGGTCGCGTGAATTCCTCGACGAGTCGCGACGCCACGATGCCGATCACTCCCGGATGCCATGTCGGCGACGTGAGGACGATGCCATACGTCGATTCCAGATCGAGTTGCTCGGCCATCGATCTGGCCTCATCAAGCGTCTGCCTGTCGATCGCCTGGCGCTCGCGGTTCAGTTCCTCCAATTCGCGCGCCCGCGCCAGCGCGGCGTCTTCGTCTTGCTCCAGGAGCAGCTCAACGCCGGCCATGCCGTGTCCCACGCGGCCCGCAGCGTTGAGGCGCGGCGCCAGGACGAAGCCGACTCGCCCGGCGTTGATCTCGCGCCCCTCGAGACCGACCGCCCGGATGAGCGCACGCAGGCCGACGTTGCTCGTCTCCTGCAGCAAGCGCAGGCCGTACCTAACGAGGATTCGGTTCTCGTTACGCAGCGGTGCGACGTCGGCGACGGTTGCCAGCGCGACGAGGTCCAGCATGCGCATGGCAAACGTGTCGCTCCTGCCGCGCGCTTGGAGCAGTGCCTGGGCGAGCTTGAACACCACGCCGGCGGCGCAGAGGTCCATGTCCGGATACTCGCAGTTCGGCGCGCGCGGATTGAGCACCGCGACTGCGGCGGGGAGCGGGCCGCCGGGCAAGTGGTGGTCGCAGATGAGTGTGTCGATTCCCGCGGCCTTGAGCTCCGCAACAGGCTGCAGCGCGCTCGTGCCGCAGTCACACGTGATGACGAGCGTCACACCATGGCTCTTGGCGGCCTGAACGCCCGCACTCGTTAGGTCGTAGCCGTCGGTCAGCCTGTGCGGGATGAACGGAATCGCGTGTCCGCCTAGCGCCTGCAGCGTCCGCGTGATGATCGTCGTGGAGCACATGCCGTCGACGTCATAGTCGCCGTGCACCAGAATCCGCTCCCCTGTATCGAGCGCGCGGCTGATGCGCTCCACCGCGATATCGACCCCCGTCATTCGCATGGGGTCGAACAGTTGGTTCAGGCGTGGGCGAAGATAGAGTTTCGCGGCATCAGGTCCCGCGAAGCCTCGCGCTGCGAGGAGAGCGCACACTCGCGCGGAGAGTTTGACCTCGCGCTCCAACAGGCGCACGACTTCTTCATCGGCTCGCGGCGAAAAAATCCAGCGCGCCGCGGGTCGCACCCAGGGCACGGTCGAAGGCAGCGTCACACGCGCAAGTTAGAAATGCGCGAGTGACGCAACAAGCATCATTTCTCCGCGTAGAGCAGCACGCCACACGCCTCGCACACATCGATGCCGCCGGACGTCGCCATCGCATTGCGCCGGTGCATGGGGATCGCAGTGTCGCAACAGGCGCAGGCACCTCCCGCGAGCGGAAAAACGGCGTGGCCGCGACGCCGCGCGCGGATGCGATCGTAGCGCGAGAGGATCGTGCGGCCGATCCCTCCCGCCTGCTGCGAGCGCTCGGCTTGCGCCTTTCCCAGCTCGGCGCCTATACGCGCGGCTTCGTCATCCAGCGCTCTGCGCTCGTCCGCCTGCGAGGTTTCCAGCGCTTCGATCGCGCGGCGTTGCTTGACCGCATAGTCGCGCGAGGTGGCCACACGCCTAACAAGCGTGTCGAGCTCCTGTTCTTCTTCGATCAGCACCCGGCGGCCAGCTTCGACCTGCGCCATCGCGGCGGTCGCTTCGCGGATGCGCTTCACCTGATCCAGCGCGGCCAGGTTGCGCTCTTGCTTCGAGCGATGATCGGTCAGCCGCTCTTCCAGCTCGCGGCGGCGCTTGTCGTCGCTGACGATGCTGCTTTCCGTCGCCGCCAACTCCGACTGCGCCGAAGCGCGCGCGTCATCCAGGGCTTTGCGTCGCGGAGTCAGCGCGTCCAGTTCGCGCTGCAGCTCATCCACGCGATCGTCGACCGATTGTAATCCCAACAGTTGTTGAATTTCTGGTGTCACTACGCCTCCTGTCATCTCAACGTCCGCGGACGCCGTAGCGCCGTGCCCCGATGCCGCCTAACGACTTTATTTCGTCCCGGATCAATGTTTTTCTCTGCATCAGCGCATCCTGTTCCTTGGAGTTCGCGATAGCTACCTGCCGATCAATATCCGCCGCTTCGTCTTCGAGAGCACGCACCCTGAGGCGCGCGATCGCATCGTCTATCGTCCGCTGAACATCCTGAATGGCTTCGGGAGCGGCGACCAGCTCATCGTACGTCGACATCGCGCTGTCGCCGAGTACCCCGCCGTTCGAAACCATTTCGGGCGTCACCTCTCCTCCACGCGCAACCAACAGCTCCAAGATCTCACGGTATCGTGCATCACGCAGTGTGATCGCGTGCGATCGTAACCGTTCACCGGCGCCTGGCGCGAGCTGAGGCAACCTCAGGAGCGCTCTGACAAGCTCGCGCTCGGCCGCTGAGCCCGGCGTTGCACGCGCTGTCGGCCGCCGCCCCAAGTCGCCACGTCGTAAGCTCCGATCTGGCGTCCCCGCCCCCGGAGCCGCGCCCTTCGGCGAAGGGGGCGCTGTGTGAGGCTTCACTCCTCGCTCCGGCGCGTTAACCGGCTGACCACCACCCACCTCCCTCGTGAGCACCGTCCGATCGACGCCAGACGTCTCGGACGCTCTGGAAATATAGAGCTCGCGCAGCAACGGATCAGCGGTCGCGCGCAAGGTCGGAAGTAAGCGATCGAGCGCTGCACGCCGCTTGGGGAGATCGGAAAACCACCCGCCGCGCTCGAGGATCTGCATTTTGCGCTCGAACACATCGAGCGACCGGTCCAGCAGCTTCTCGAGCGCCTCAGCGCCATTGCGCGAGACGAACGTATCCGGGTCATCCCCCTCGGGAAACGTCACCACACGGACCGTTGCGCCAATCCGCAGCAGCTCGTCGCCCGCACGGAATGTGGCTTTGAGCCCGGCGGAATCGCCGTCGTACAGCAGATAGATGTTCTTCGTATAGCGTGCGAGGAGCTGCGCCTGATCGCCAGTGAGCGCGGTGCCTAACGGCGCGACCACGCACGCGAGTCCGGCGCCGACGATCCGCAGCGCGTCGAAGTAGCCCTCGACGAGCAGCATGCGGTCCTCGCGCCGCGCCGCCAGCCGGGCCGTGTGCAATCCATATAGAAGCTTGCCTTTCAGGAAGATCGCTGACTCGGCGGAGTTCAGGTACTTGGGCTCCCCCGGGCCGATGAGCCGGCCGCCAAAGCCCGCGACGTGGCTCGCCAGATCGTGGATCGGGAACATCAGCCTGCCGCGGAAGCGCGGACGTGGCTCGGCGCTTTCCTCGCGCTGCACGAGCAGCCCCGCCTCGAGCAGTCGCGGCTCCTCGTAGCCACACGAAGTGAGGTGGGCGCGCAGCAGTCCGATCTCGCGCGGCGCGAAGCCGAGCCCGAAGCGATCGGCGAGCTCGCGGGGCACGCTTCGTTCGGCGAGGTACTCGCGCGCAGGAGCGCCTAACGGGTCATCCCAGAGCACCGACGTGAAAAACTCGGCAGCGGCTGCCTGGATTTCCCACAGCGGCTCGCGCGGATCCGGCCCCTCGCGCTGCTGCCGCACTTCGCGCACTTCGAGGCCGGACTTCTCAGCGACCATTTTCACCGCTGTTGGAAAGTCCACGCCCAAACGGCGCTGAAGGAATGTGAACACGCTCCCTTTCTCGTCGCACACGAAGCAGTGATATAGCTTGCGCCGCGCGGAGACCGAGAAGTTGCGGTGCGTGCCCTGATGGAAGGGACATGGTCCGCGGTAGTCGTTCCCCACTCGGCGCAGAGCCACGTGCTCGCCGATTATCGAAACGATGTCGGCCGATTCGCGGATGCGATCGACTTCCTCGTCTGGTATCACGGGCGACGGTTGCTGCGGGGGGAACTCAAAGCTGCGATGCGGCGAGATGCCGAGAGGACATTCACAACTCTGCTACTGTAACTCCTGCACCCCCCTCGTTCCAGGCGCCCAGACGAAACGCGGCGACACGCGTGTCCTTCTGTAGCATCTCCGCGACCCTTGCGCGCAGCGCGCCCGTTCCTTTGCCGTGAATGATCCGCAGGGACTTGAGATCGGCGCGGATTGCAGCGTCGAGCGCCTGCATAACGATGTCATCGATCTCGTCGACACGCAGGCCACGTACGTCGATTTCGTTGCGCGCCTGAACCTCAGGTACGTCGCCAAGCACGGGGACTCGCGTCTCCGGTGTCGCACCCGCCGCACTGCGACGCACATCGGTGAGTGCCACGGTGAGCTTGACGGCATCGAAGGCCACGAGCGCCGACTCGCCGCGCAGCTCCACGACGCGTGCAGGACGCCCGCCGAGCGAGAGCACGTCGACGGTATCACCTTCAGCAACCTCGCCAACCAGTCCTGGCTCGTTAGGCCGAGTGCTGCGGCGTTCCGCCGCGTCCAGTGCCTCGAGGCCTTTGGAATGCGTGTCAGCCTTTTCCTCCACGGCGCGCCGCGCCGCGCGCGCGGCTTCATCCAGCTGATCCAATTCCGTCTTCTTGAGTGATCGAATCGTGCGCTCGATATCCGCGCGCGCATCGAGGAGGTAGCGTCGCGCTTCCTGCCTGGCCTCCCGTTCGACCGCGCGCTCGCGATCGCGCACGTTTCGTTCGCGCTCCGCCAGGCGCTTTGCGCGCAGCGAGGCGGACTCCTGGGACGACGCGACATCGCGCTCCCGTTCGGCCAGTGCCCGATCGCGCTCCTCGAGGGTCGCTAGCAGCGCGTTGACGTCGCGCTCGGCCTTGGGCACGCGTTCCTCAGCGCGCGCGATGATCGCCTCGGAAAGCCTGAGCCGGCGTGCGATCCGAATTCCATAGGAACGGCCCGGCAGCCCCTTGATCAACTGATATGTCGGGACTAGGGCTTCCTCGTCGAACTGCAGCGACGCGTTCACGACGCCACTGGCCTCGGCGGCCAGGTCTTTGAGTGCGCCGAGGTGTGTCGTCGCCACAGTCATGACTCCGCGTGTCGTGAGCGCCTCGAGGATGGCGCCGCCTAACGAGGCGCCCTCGACAGGGTCCGTCCCTGAACCAAGCTCGTCGATCAGAACCAACGACCTCGCTGTCGCACGATCGAGGATTTCGGCGAGGTTTTTCACGTGCGCGCTGAACGTGGACAGGCTCGCCTCTATCGATTGCTCGTCGCCGATGTCGGCGAAGATGTCGTCGAACACGGCGAGACGGCTGCCATCTGCAACTGGCGCCGGAATACCGCTTTGGACGAGCGCGGCAAAGAGCCCAAGGCACTTCAGCAGAACCGTCTTGCCGCCGGTGTTGGGCCCCGATACGAGCAGCGTTCGCTCGTTAGGTGCCATGCTGAGATCGAAGGGCACCACCTCGATCCCCTGGGCGAGCAATAGCGGATGCCGCCCACTGCGAATCGCGAAGCCCGTCGCCCGATCGTCGAGCGAGACGCTGCCGCAGCCAAAGTCGATCGCGAAACGGGCGCGCGCGCGGAGTGAGTCCAACTCGACAAGCGCGTCCAGCGAGGCTTCGAGCTCCTCGTGCAACGGGCGAACGGCGTCGGTCAGCTCGGCGAGCAGGCGCTCAACTTCGGCTACTTCCTCCGCCTCGAGCTCGCGCAGTCGGTTGCACGCCTCGATCGCGGCGGGCGGCTCTACGAAGAGTGTATTGCCCGTCGCGGACGCGTCTT
>DATBKN010000150.1:0-6485 GCA_036555845.1 Gemmatimonadaceae bacterium
ACGCCGGCAGCGCGCGCGATGCGCGCCAGACGCATGTTGAAGCCGGGATAGTCGATCAGAACCACGAGCGCCACCGAGCCACTGCGCAGACGATCGCCTAACGACTTGAGTAGGCGATAATGGTGCGGCACCTGACGCAGCACCTCGACGAAGCCCATTACGGCTAGCGTATCCGTGCGTTCGAGCAACTTCACGCCTGCTCGCTCCATCGCCACGCCGCCGACCCCCGTGAGGGCCAGATCGGGCCGCAAAGCGCGAAGTGCGCCGGCAAACCCCGCGGCGTGCAGGTCGCCCGACGCCTCTCCGGCGACAATGAGCACCTCGCGCACGGCGTGCCGCTATCGCGTTAGGTCACGCGCGAGTCCGTCGCGAACGCCCCACCGGCGAGCGCCGGAAGCGAGCGCTCGATCTCGCGCACGATGCGCAATGCTACGTCCAGCGCCTCACGCCCATCTTCGCCGCTGACAACAACAGGCGCCTCGCCGCGAACAGCAGCAGCGAAACTCTCGAACTCGAGCTTGAGCGGCTCCGCTTCTGGCGCACTGAGCGAGATGCGATCGACGAAGGCGTCAACAGCAAGCGGCCCGCGTGCAAGCTGGGCGACATCGACTCCCTTGCGCAAGCGATAGTACACGCCCTGCCCCGTAGCGAGATCCAGCGACATGTACCCGCTCGCCTGGAAGATGCGCAGCTTGCGTGTGCGCTCCACGGACACGCGACTCGCCGTAATATTCGCGACCGCACCGGATGCAAACGTTAGGCGCGCGTTGGCGATGTCGACGAAAGGACTCAGCACGGGAACACCAACTGCCGCGAGCTCGGCAACGTGCCCGCCGACGATGGTGAGAATGAGATCGATGTCATGGATCATGAGATCGAGCACGACGGCGACGTCCGTACCGCGAAGACTGAACGGCGCGAGGCGGTCGCAAACAACGAAGCGCGGCGCGTCGATGTACGGCACCGCCGCGCGGATGGCGCGATTGAACCGCTCGACGTGCCCGGTTTGAATGAGCACGCCGCCGGCAGCCGCTGTCGCGAGCAAGTCGTCTGCTTCATCCAACGTGGCCGTGAACGGCTTCTCGATCAGCACGTGCTTTCCCTGTTCCAGCGCGTTCTTGGCCACGACATGATGCGCGGCGGTCGGCACCACAATCGTCACGGCATCGCACTCTTTGAGCAGCGAGTCCACGTCGGCATGGTGCGGCACCTTGAGCTCATCGCTCACCTGCGCCGCACGCTGGGGACTCAGATCGTGGAAGCCGACGAAGCGCACGCCTTCGAGCGCGCTCAGAAGACGCACATGGTGGTAGCCTAACGCCCCGGCGCCGATGACGCCGATGCGAGGTTCGGCCTTGGCCGATCTCACATCACCACGCCGCGCCCGCTCTCACCCAAAAAGCGAACGAAGTGGTCCACTTCCGGGAACTGCTTGAGCTCCGCGTGCGCGCGCTCCAGCGCCTGCGACACATTGAGCTCGGATCGGAAAAAGAGGCGGTACGCGCGCTTTAGCTCGCGCACCACTTCGTCAGGAAATCCAGCGCGCTGCAGCCCGATCGAATTGAGGCCGTAGAGTTTGATCGGATTCCCGACGGCCTTCAGGAAAGGCGGGACATCCTTTTGAACACGCGAACAGCCGCCGACAAACGCGAATTTGCCGATCTTCACGAACTGATGCACCGCAACGAGGCCAGACAGAATCGCACGATCCTCGATCGTGACGTGACCCGCCAGCTGCGTGCCGTTCGAGATGATCACACCGTCGCCGATGTGGCAGTCGTGAGCAAGATGCACATACGACATGAGGAAGCATCCGCTGCCGACGCTCGTCCTGTGCGACTCGGCGGTCCCGCGGTTGATCGTGCTGTACTCTCGCACGCGAGTCCCTTCCCCGATCTCCACCCACGTCTCTTCACCCTGGAACTTGAGATCCTGGGGATCGCCGCCGATGACAGAGCCGACGCCGATGCTCACGTTAGGCGCGAGCCGCACGTTGCGCTCGAGAATGGCACGCGGCTCCAGAATGCAGCCGTCGCCAACGACGCAGTGTTCGCCGACGATCACGTACGGCCCAACCTGTACGTTCGCGCCTAACTCCGCCGAGGAGTCGATCAGCGCCGTCGGATGGATGATTGTCGTCGCCGTCATTTGTCGCGCAGCATAGCCACCATTTCCCCGGCCTCCGCCACGACCTCGCCATCGACTTTGGCGACACCGCGCATCTTGCACACGATTCCGCGCACCTGAACGACTTCGAGCTCGAATCGCAGTTGATCGCCAGGCTTGACCGGCTTGCGCCACTTTACGCCGTCCAGCGACACGAAGTAGACCACCTTGTTCTCGGGAACTTCGATCGATCCCATCAGCAACATGCCACCCACTTGTGCCATCGCTTCGATGATGAGCACTCCGGGCATGATCGGATGCCCGGGGAAATGTCCGTCGAAGAACGGCTCGTTGATCGTCACGTTCTTGAGGCCCACGACGCGCTGCCCAGGCTCCAGCTCGACGATGCGATCGACGAGCAGGAACGGATAGCGGTGTGGAATGACTTTCATGATTTCTTCGATGCCGAGCACACACGTCTCCTTGGTCGCCTGACGTAGCAGCGCACGCACCAGTTTGATTGTCCCGCGATGACTCGGACGATGCGCCACGATGCGGGCGCGGATGCGGCCGCCCGCGAGCGCGAGATCTCCGACACAGTCCAGCGTTTTGTGCCTAACAAATTCGTCGGGCCAGCGCAGCGCACCGACACCCTCGGCCACGCCGTCGCCGTTCGAGTCCAGCACGATTGCGTTCTCCACAGAGCCGCCCCGGATCAGCCCGGCGGCGCGCAGTTGATCCAGCTCGTCGGTGAAGCCGAACGTGCGCGCGTCCGCGAGGTCGCGTGCGAATGTGTCGGGACCGACGTCGACAGTGCATCGCTGCCTGCCGATCAGGGGATGCGGAAAATCGATCGTGACATCGAGCGCCAGCGAGCGCGCCGGATGCGCCTCGTACCAGGACTCACCGTCGTCAATCCGCAGCGGCTGGCTCAAAGACAATACGGTCGGACGCAGCAGCGCCGCCGTCGACGCGCGCGGGCCGTTGGCAGCGACCAAGCCGGCACTTCGCAGCGCGCGAAAGAATGGACCCGCACTGCCGTCGAGCGCCGGCGGCTCTGGTCCGTCCAGTTCGATGCGGATGTCGTCGATTTCAGCGGCCGCGACGGCCGCGAGCACGTGCTCCACTGTGTGCACGGCATCGTCGCCGTCACCGAGCTGCGTGCGACGCTCCACCTCCCGCGCGTTTTCGATTGTGGCGCGCATCGGCCGCTGACTCGGCCGATCGGCCCGCACGAAGGTGACGCCGTCACCAGCGCGCGCCGGATGGAACGTTAGGCGGCACTCCCGCCCGAGGTGCAGCCCAACCCCCTCGAGCGAGATGGCGCGGCCAATCGTCAGGCGGCCGCTCGCCCCTTCGCAGGGCGGCGGCGCACTGCCGCCGTTCTTCACAAGCCGTGGTCCTGGAGCAGCTTCTCGATGCGCTTCATGAGCGTGGACAGCTTGAACATCGCAGCGCTCGCGCGCAATGACTCGGAGTGCTTCCGCGCCGGGTATCCTGACCACGTTTCGCCGGCGGGAACGTCGCCGAAGACACCGGACTGCGCGCCGAGTCGCGCGCCGTCACCCACCATGAGGTGGCCGCTCAAACCGGCCTGTCCCGCGATGATGCAGCCATCGCCGACCCATGTGGACCCGGCGAGCCCAACCTGCGCCATGATCAGACAGAGTTTTCCGATCCGGCAGTTGTGCCCAATCTGAACGAGGTTGTCGATCTTGCTCCCCGCCCCGACGACAGTGTCGTCGATGCTCCCACGATCGATCGTCGTATTCGCGCCGATTTCAACGTCGTTCGAAATAACGCAGCGTCCGACGTGCGGAATCTTTTCGTGAACGCCACCGCGAAAGACGTAGCCGAATCCATCGCTGCCGATGCGCGAGCCGCTATGGACAATGACGCGCTCGCCTAACGTGGTTCCGCTGTAGAGAGAGACGTGCGGATACAGGTGACAGCGCGCTCCGACCTGCGCACCGGCGCCCACGACGCTGTGTGCTTCGATGCGCGCCTCATCGCCGATCACCGCGCCTTCACCGATCACGACGAACGGACCGAGGTAGACCGCCCGGCCGATCCGAGCGCCATGGCCAATGCGTGCCGTCGGATCGATCCCGCTGGCGAGCGAGACCGGCCGGTAGAGACGCGGCAGTACTTCCAGCATCGCTTCCTGGGGCTTTCCTACGACGATGCGCGCCGCTGTCCCTCCCGGCGTATCGGCGAGATCCGGAGACACGAGCAGTACCGGCGGGCCGTCGCGCGGCTCGGCGAGAAAACGCGCATAACGAGCATTCGCGAGGAACGTCACGTCGCCCGCCGAGGCACGATCGATCGGTGCGACGCTGCGAACCTCCGCGCTGCCGTCTCCACGCAATTGGCCGCCGACCAGGGCCGCAACGTCGGCAGCGGTGAGAGTGCTGGCACCCTCACCGCTGCGGGTCGTACCGTTAGGCTCGCCGGCGATCATTGCGCCGGCGGCTTCCGCACGCCCGCCGGAGCCGGTCGACCTGCTGTTCCTGCCTTCGAGCTGTCGGGCTTCGCGGTCCCGCCTAACGTCACCGGCTTGAGGCGGGCAATGACCCGCTCTGTGATATCCAGGTTCTTGTCATACGCGACGACAGTGCCGGCGCCCGCGGACAAGTCAAAGATCACAGCGTAACCATCTTCAGCCCGCACCTCGTCGAGCACCTTGCGCACCCCGTCGAGAATCGGCTGCACGAGCTCGGTTTCACGCGCCTGGGCCTGCTGCTGCAGCTTCTGCGTGCGATCCTGATACTCGGCCTGCTTGTCGCGGATGTCCTTCTGTCGCTTGTCCTTGTCGGCTTGAGCGAGGGACGGTTCGGCCTTTTGATAGGCAGCGATCATCGCGTTCAGCGAGTCACTCATCGACTTGACCTGCGCCTCCAAGGGCGCGGTCTCTTTCTGGAACATCGCTTCTGCCTCACGACGACCCGGCGCGCGGTCCATGATGACCCGCGAGTCGACGAAGGCAACCTTGCCGAGCTGGGTGCCTCCGGTCTGGGCCGCACCCGCGGTCACCAACACGAGGCTGGCCATCGCGGCAGCGAGGCTATGCGTAACGAGCAATTTCATTAGGACTCCTAGAAGAGCTGTCCAAGTCTGAAGTGGGTCTTCCAGCCAGGACTCGGCCGACCCAGTGCGTCTACACGATCAAACCCATAGGCGATGTCGATTCCTAACGGGCCCAGCGGTGTCACCGTTGATACCCCAAAGCCCGCACCCCGGAACAGCCTGGTCGGATCAAACTCTCGTGCTCGGCGATAAACGTTGCCGGCATCGTAAAACGCGTTCGCGTACAGCGACTGATTGACGCGGAACCCGAGCTCGGCCGTCGTCGTCAGGAACGCCTTACCGAACGATTCGCGCTGCGCACTAAAGGTATTCGTCCCTGCAAGGTACCCGCGCGGCGTAATAGAGAACTCATCGTAGCCGCGCAGCATCTCTGTGTACTGCACGCCGCCTACCGCGAACTCCTGGAATGCGAAAAACGGACCCGTGTTGCCGGCCACAGCGCCGGCGCGAGCAGTGAGGCCCACTGCCAGCGTCATCGCCTGCTGACCCGGCCGCCCCCCGCCGAACGACGCCAACGGCGCGTAGGCGCGCGTTTCCATCGTGTATCTCTGGAAGGCGTAAGCACCGCCTAACGGGCCGCCATTGAACTGTGCCGTGAAGGACTGGATGCCGCCGCCCACTGCGAACGGTAAACCGATGCGCGTATCGTGCGAGACAGTCGCTCCTACATTGGAGCGGAACGAAAAGCCGCTGCCGAATTCACTGCGCTCCTCTCCCGTTAGGCCGCCGCGGCCGAGGCGCACACCCTCCGCACCATAGGTGAGCTGTATCCGCGTGTACGGCGAGCCAGGAATCTGGAACCCGACGCCTAGCGTCGCACCGGTCTGCTGGAAGCGGCCGAGGTCACCGATGATGAAGCGCGTCAGCTGATGGTACGCGCTGATACTGCCCGAGATGAGCGACTCACGGACGCGCGGATCATAGTACTGCAAGTTGAAGTTGTTGATGTAGCGTCCGAACTGCCATTGCAGCGAACCGCGCTTACATCGGCCGAACAAGTTCGGCTGATCGAAGCCCACAAAGCCGCCAACGCCGTAGCCTTGGCCCATCGAGGCGCCGAAGTTCACGTTGCCGGTTCGCTTTTCCTTCACGCGGAAGACGATGTCGATGTCGCCCTGTTCGTTCGCAGCACGCGTATCGGGGAACGGCAACGGCGATTCGAAGAAGCCGAGGTTGGAAATCGACTGATAGCTGCGAACCAATGCTTCCTGATTGAACACTTGACCGGGGATCAGCATCATCGCATCGCGGATGCAGCTTTCCGTCGTATAGTCGTTGCCGAGTATCTCGAT
>DATBKN010000151.1:0-3962 GCA_036555845.1 Gemmatimonadaceae bacterium
CGCGCGGGATCGGGGGAGACGCGCTTGTTCATCCGGCCGCCGTATACCTTTCGCGCCATCGACAAGCTCGTCACGAACTTTCACCTCCCACGCTCCACGCTCTTGATGCTGGTCGCCGCCTTCGCGGGTTATGAGCTGACGATGCATGCCTACCGCAGCGCAATCGACGCCGGATACCGTTTCTATTCGTATGGCGACGCGATGGTCATTCTGTAAGATCTGCCTAACGGGCGTTGTAGTCGCGGCCTGTGTCACGAAAACAGTCCGCGAGTTTTATCCTTCGCCGGAGAACCCGCGCTATACGCCGGATCGCGGCAGCGCGGCTGTGCGCGAGTACCTGCGGCTGCGCTGTGCCGATCTCAAACCACCAGCTCGCGACTCCGCGACGATTCCCGCTCGCATTCGTGTCGACTCGACAGGCAAAGCCATGTCTGCCGAGCTGAATGGAACGAGCGGCGATCCGCTCATGGATGGGGTTATCGGGACTGTCGTCGCTCAGCTCGATCTCGCGACTTTCGATCTAGTGGGAACAGCGCCCACGCCTGTGCGTAGCCGGCCGACTGCGAACCGCAGCACGTATCAGGCGCGCGTCGAGTACGCCTGCCGAGATTCAGTCGGGGCACGGATCGTCGTCTTGCCGTGACAGCACGACAAAGCGCGGGCAGCTTCTCCTTTGATGTTGGACCAACATGCGGCGCGGCACGCGCCGGCGTGTTTGCGACGCCACACGGCGATGTCGAGACACCATGCTTCATGCCGGTCGGCACACAGGCGACAGTAAAGGCTTTGGACCCGAGCGACCTGCGTAGCGCAGGTGCGCAAATGATTCTCGCCAACGCTTATCACCTGCACTTGCGCCCCGGCGACGATGTCATCGCCTCGTTAGGTGGGCTTCATGCGTTCATGGCTTGGGATGGGCCGATACTCACCGACTCCGGCGGCTTCCAGGTCTTCTCGCTCGAGACGCTGCGCACCGTCAGCGAGGACGGCGTGGAGTTTCGCTCGCACATCGACGGCTCCAAACGATTCTTCACGCCCGAATCGGTCATGGAGATCGAGCGCAACCTCGGCGCCGATGTCGTTATGCAGTTCGATCACGTGATCCCTGGTCAAGCCGCTGAGGAGCACGCGCGCGACGCGAGCGAACGCAGCATCCGATGGTTGCTGCGCTGCAACAGCGCATTCTCCAGGACCTCAGACGGGGGGCAGGCCCTCTTCCCCATCGTGCAGGGCGGCATTCACGCGCACCTGCGCGCCGACGCGGCCCGGGAGATTCGCGAGCTAGGAGACTGGACGGGCTACGGAATCGGCGGACTCTCGGTCGGTGAAGCCAAGAACGACATGTACGCGGTACTCGATCTTTTGCACGGCGAGATCCCGACGAATCGGCCGCGTTACTTGATGGGAGTTGGATTCCCCGACGATCTCGTCCAGGCCGTGCGCCGCGGTGTTGACCTCTTCGATTGCGTGGCGCCAACTCGGATGGGACGCAATGGCACCGCATTCACCTCCGAAGGCCGCGTCAACGTCCGCAACGCCGATCTGCGCCGAGATGGGCGTCCGCTCGACCCCGCCTGCGCGTGCTCGACGTGCAGCCGTTTTTCGCGCGGCTATCTGCGTCACCTCTTCGTGTCGGATGAGGTGCTAGGCTTGAGTCTCTTGTCGCTGCACAATGTACATTTCCTGGTCGCGCTGATGCGCCAAGCTCGACAAAGCATTCTCGACGGCTCGTTCGACGTGTGGAGCCGCGACTGGCTCTCTCGCAACGCGTCGATGGCCGTCCTCGATTCTTCGCCTTAAGACCGCTCACCCCACTAACTAATGCACGCGCTCGTATTCTCGCTCTTGCAAGGCCAAGCTCCCGCGGGTGGCGGCGGCGGCATTTCGATGTTCGGATTTCTCTTTCAGATGATCGCCATCTTTGGGATCATCTACTTCCTGCTCATCCGACCACAACAAAAACAACGCAAGCAGCACGACGTGCGACTGCGCGAGCTGAAGCGCGGCGACACTGTCGTGACTACCGGCGGGATCGTGGCCGAGGTGATGCATATCAAGGAATCGTTGAAGGACGGCCAGCCCGTGAAAACCATGGAAGATCCGGTCACTATAAAGAGCGGCGAATCGCGACTCATCGTCGAGCGCGGTCGCATCGCCAAAGTCACAACGCCTGCCGCGCCATCGGAATCGTGAGCATCCTCGATATTCACGTTTTGGGATCGCCAATACTCCGCGCCGAAACGAAGATCGTCGCCGCGGTTACGGACGAAGTGCGCAAGTTGGCGGACGACATGTTCGATACGATGTACGCCGCGAAGGGGATCGGGCTTGCCGCGCCGCAAGTCGGGCGCTCGGAGCGACTCACCGTCGTGGACGTTGAGGATCAGCGCTACGCGCTCCTCAACCCGGAGATCGTCTGGGAAGAAGGGAGCGAACGGTCCGAAGAAGGCTGCCTTTCAATTCCCGACATTTACGGCGACGTGGACCGCGCGCAGCGAGTTCTCGTTAGGGCGCTCGATCTCGAGGCGAGGCAGATCGAGATCGAAGCGACCGACTTACTCGCGCGCTGCCTGCAGCATGAAATCGATCATCTGCACGGCCGACTCTTCATCGACTACTTGTCGTTCCTCAAGCGGCGCGCGGCCATCGGCAAATGGGAAGGGATGCGGGACAAGTATCCCGGCCTCGTGCGCAAGACGGCGATCGAACTGGAGTCGGAAACGAGCAGCTCCACAGCGCCAGCGCGAGCAGACGAGGCGCTGTAACGTGCGAGTCCTCTTCTGGGGGACTCCGGAGTTCGCGACACCAGCACTGAGAGCCTTGTTAGGCGAGGGCCACGAAGTCGTTGGGGTCGTCACTCAACCCGACGCACCTGATGCCCGCCACCGCAGCACGCACGTAGCGCCGCCCGTCAAAAGCGTCGCTCAGGAAGAGTCGATTCCAGTCCTGCAACCCGAGCGCCCGCGCGGCGACGCATTTCTCGGCGTGCTGCGCGAGCTGGAGCCGGAAATCAGCGTCGTGGCGGCGTATGGCCACCTGCTCTCGGAAGAAGTGATCGCGTTGCCGCCTAACGGAACCATCAACATCCACGCATCGCTGCTGCCGCGCTGGCGCGGAGCGGCGCCGATTCAGGCGGCGCTGTTGGCCGGCGATCCCGAATCGGGGGTCACGATCATGCGCGTCGTACGCAAACTCGACGCGGGGCCGATGCTGCTACGGCTCGCGACGCCGATCGTCGAAGACGAGACCTACGGCGAGCTGCAGCTCAGACTCGCCGAGTTAGGCGCTCTGGCGATCGTCGAGGCGCTCGCGCTCCTCGACATCGGCGAAGGGGCAGAAGAACCGCAGGACGAATCGAAGACGACTTACGCGCCCAAAATCTCGCGCGAAATGGCGCACGTCGATTGGAGTCGCAGCGCGGCGCAGGTGTCGCGCGTGCTGCGCGCGTTTGACCCAAGGCCGGGCGGGTATACATCCCGCAACGGACTGGAGGTCAAGCTCTTTGGCGCGCGCGTTGTGCGAGGGCGGCGTGGCGCCCCGGGGGCGGTGCTGGAAATCGACGAGTCCGGGATGCTCGTGGCGTGCGGTGAAGACGCCGTGCGCATCGCCTACGTGTTCCCCGCGGGGCGCCGTCGGCTCGCGGCGCTGGATTGGCACCAGGGCCGAGGCGTGACGGTTGGGGATGTGCTCGGCGCCTGAAACAACTTCAAGAACGATTGGAGTTATCAAGAGAACCGACGTTGACTGAAGAGGGGCGCAGGAATCGTTAGGCTGGGCATCACGTCGGACCGCGCGCCTCACGTGCGCGGTTGACTTCTTGCAAACGCCTTCTGCACAAACTCACGGACGCAAGTCCTGTTCTTAACCCAAATCGCACTTGCCGTAGCGTCAGCGCAGTGGCCGTGGGCAAAGCTCGCTCTGTAGATTTGATCCATGCTCCACACCAGTACTGGCGCGCTCAC
>DATBKN010000152.1:0-14299 GCA_036555845.1 Gemmatimonadaceae bacterium
GCTGTTCCGTTCAACACAGCGATAAACGGCGACATGAGCTTGGAAAACAGCATTAACGGCAGCGCGATGACGGTGCTCACTCGCTCCGGCATGACCAGCGCCATCGACTTGGGCGCCAGTTCCCCGAGGACGATGTGCAGAAATGTGATCAGAATGAACGCCGTTGTAATCGCGGCGGCCGTGTGCGCGGCTCCTGTAGGGACAGCGATACCAACGAGTCCGAGCAGCCGGTCGACGAGCACCGCGAGGGCGGGTTCGCCGATCCAGCCTAACGTGATGGTCGCAATCGTGATGCCGAGCTGCGTGCCGGAGATATAGCGGTCCAGCTTCGCGATCGCCTTGAGCGCATTCCTGGCACCGCGCTCTCCCTCCTCAGCCATCTGCGTCAACTTCGAGCGGCGCGCTCCCACCAGAGCGAATTCGGCCGCCACAAAGAAGCCGTTGAGGAGCACGAGGCCGAACACCCCTGCCAGTCTGACAACGATGTCGCCTGCCGTAAGTGTTTCCTGCACAACCATTTGCACTTTCGTCTACCGCTCGACTTTGCTCAAGGGTATGCCAACGAGACGAATCTGGCGGCTCTTGCAACATGCAACAGGCCCAGTCGTCCTACCACAGTGGAAAATACACGCGCCGAACCGACGACGATCTTCCTGGACCCGCGACGGCTGCTGCGGGGGATGTACCTCGGACGCGTGGCCACGTCGGGAGCGATTTTCGTCGCCGCCGTCCTGGCTTGGCGCGAAGCCGACCGCAGCGCCACGCTCCTCGCGTCACTCGTCGTCACCGCGACGCTCGTCTTCACGCTCGGCTCGCTCGCGTACAGTGACTTCTTCAGGCGCGCGTTAGGGCGACAATTCCTCACGGCGCAAGCCGCGTTCGATCTCGCGATCGTTACGGCGATCGTGCACCTCACCGGCGGCGCGTCATCGCAATTCGCCGGACTCTACATCCTCGTCATCGCCACGGCAGCGCTGCTGCTGCTCGTATCACGCGCGCTACTCATAGCGGCGTTAGGCTGCGCCCTCTATTTCGGCGACATTCTCATCGCCCAGCGCGCGGGCCTCGACGTCTTCGTCTGGCTCCAACTCGGCGTCTTCACGACTGTCGCGTTGCTCAGCGCGTATCTCGCGGCACGGCTTCGCGAAGCGCGCGCCGGCCACGTGGAGCTCGTCGCCGAGCTGCATCAAGTTCGTCTGCAAGCGGCCGACATTCTGCGCAACATCCGCAGCGGCATCATCACCGTCGATCCCGCGGGCAGGCTCCTTTACGCAAATCCGACCGCCAGCCGCCTGTTAGGCATGCCGCTGGAAGATCGCGTTGGCGACCAGATCCTGCATGCGCTCGAGCCAGTCGCGCCAGTGCTCGCGCGAGCGCTCGAACGCGCCGCGACGGACGGCTCTCGTGTTACGCGCGCCGAAGGGACGATCACAGTTGGCCCGCGCAGCTTCCCAATCGGTCTCAACACAACCGTATCAGACACGGCGGCTCCGGCCTCGGAAGGCAACGGATCGAGCGCCGACGATGAGTCACCTAACGGGCAAGCAGGCGTCACGAGCGCCACAGCCATCTTCCAGGATATCTCGGATCAGAAGCGACTCGACATGCTGCACATGCGCGCCGAGCGCCTGGAAGCAGTCGCGGAGCTCAGCTCCTCGTTGGCGCACGAGATCAAGAACCCGCTGGCATCGATCCGCAGCGCCGTCGAGCAGCTCTCGCGATCCCCGCGCACAAACGCCGACGAGCAGCTGCTCGCGTCGTTGATAGTGCGCGAGTCGGATCGTCTCTCGCGTCTGCTGTCCGAGTTCCTCGACTTCTCGCGCGTGCGCGTGACGAAGATCGAGCCGATGGACCTTCTGGCCGTTACACGTGGTGCAGCAAGCCTCGCAGCTGCGCACCCGGATCGCCCGGACGAGGTGAAGGTCGAGTGCAACGCAGCGCTGCCGGTTCTCATGGTCGAAGGCGACGAGGATCTGCTGCACCGCGCGATGTTCAATCTGATCCTGAACGCCATTCAGGCTTCCAACGCCGGCGGCCGCGTGCGCGTCGAGCTGGTCGCGTTAGGCGTCGACGACGCTCCAGCCGGCATGACGTTCGATCGCGGTGGCGTCGCCATCCGCGTAAGCGACGAGGGGCCTGGCATTCCGCCGGAGATCCGCGATCGCCTGTTCGATCCATTCTTTACGACCAAGCAAGGGGGTAGTGGTCTCGGACTCCCGATTGTGCACCGCGCGATCGAGGCCCATCGCGGCTTCGTCTTCGTCGACACCGATTCGCGCGGCACTCGCGTCACCGTGCTCTTGCCGACGCATCAGACAGACAACGGAGACCTAACGTGATCGACCGTGCTGCCGCTGCCAGCGATGCTCTTCCCAGCGTCCTCATCATCGACGACGAATCTGGTATTGTCGACTCGCTGCGGATCCTCCTGAAGAACGAGGGATTCGCCGCGCACGTGGCCTTAGGTGGCCAGGAAGCGCTCAATCGCATGAGCGAGATCGAACCCGACATCGTGCTCACTGACGTGCGCATGCCAACGGTTGGCGGAATGCAGGTCCTGTCAGCCGTGCGCGCGCGCAGCCCCGATACGCCCGTCATCCTCATGACGGCCCAGGCGACGCTGCAGTCCGCGGTGCAGGCCGTGAACGAAGGCGCCTTCTACTATATCCAGAAGCCGTTCCGCAACGACGAGCTGATCGCGATCCTGCGCCGCGCCGCCGAGCATCGCCGTCTGCGCGTCGAGAACAAGTCGCTCAAGCAGGAGATAAAACGGCGCGACACGAGCGTCTCGGGCCGCCCAATCGGCACGAGCAAGGCATGGATGGAAATCGTTAGGCTCGCTGAAACCGTTGCCCCCACCGAATCGACAGTCCTTCTCCAGGGTGAATCGGGAACCGGCAAGGAGGTCATCGCGCGCTACATCCATACACTGTCGAATCGCACCGAAGGACCATTTCTCTCGATCAACTGCGGCGCGCTCCCCGAGAGCCTGCTCGAAAGCGAGCTGTTTGGACACGTCAAAGGCTCCTTCACCGGCGCCGTCAAAGACAAGACAGGTCTCTTCCTGTCGGCCGAAAAGGGCTCGTTCTTCCTCGATGAGATCGGCGAGACGACGCCAGCCACGCAGGTCAAGCTTCTGCGCGTCCTGCAGCATCGCCAGATCATTCCGGTCGGCGCGACAGAGTCGCAGCCAATCGATACACGACTGATCGCGGCGACGAATCGCGATCTCGAGGAAGAAATTCGTCGCGGCAACTTCAGACGCGATCTATTCTATCGACTGAACGTCATCGCACTGCATCTGCCTCCGCTGCGCGAACGGATCGAAGACATTCCGCTTCTTGTCGACGCATTCCTCGCGCGTCTGGCGGAGAATCGTGAGGAGCCGCCAAAGCAGCTCAGCGAGTCTGCGCTGGAACTGGTGCAGGCGTACAACTGGCCAGGCAACGTGCGCGAGTTGGAGAACGCGCTCGAACGCGCGGTGATCCTATCCGACTCGGATGTCATCCCGCCCAGTGCGCTCCCCGAGCGTGTGACGACGCTGACGCCTGAACGACTGATCGAGGATCGCCCCACGCCGAATCCGACGCTCGAGACAATCGAGCGTGCGTACATCCTGTGGGTGCTGAACAGCGAGGGCGGCAACAAGACGCGCGCGGCGGAGACGTTAGGCATTGATCCGTCGACGCTGCACCGCAAGCTCTCGCGCTTCGGGAGCGAGGCGGCGTGACGCACGCGGCGGCGGCACTGCCGGCGCCGGCACCGAGAGCGGACGCGGACGCACGCCGGTGGGTTCGCGCGGACGTGCTTTCTGGCACCGCCCTCGCGCTTTTCGCGGCGATCGTCTTTGCCAACGCGTTGGGCAACGGCTTCGTGCTGGACGACCGCGGGATTCTGCTCGGCAACCAGCTCGTTCAGCAGCTGACCGAGAGTTGGCGCGCCTTCGCGCTGCCGTACTGGCCTGAGGCGTTAGGTGGCGGCCAGTATCGCCCACTCGGCATCCTCAGCTTTGCCCTCGACTGGCGGCTGAGTGGAGGCGACGCAGCCTGGTTCCACGCAGTGAACGTGGCGTGGCACATGCTCGCGACAGTGCTGGTCTGGCGTTTGGCGCGCGAGTTGATGCCGTCAACGGCGGCGATCGTCTGCGCCGCGCTGTTCGCGGTTCATCCGGTTCACGTTGAAGCGGTCGCGAACGTCGTCGGGCGTCTCGAGTGTATGGCTGCTGTTTTCGCGTTGGGCGCCATCCTCGCGCATCGCATGTCGTCCTGGCTGGCGCTGCCACTCTTCGCGCTCGGTCTATTGTCGAAGGAGAACGCGATCGTCACGATCGCGCTGGTCGTGGCCAACGATGTTCTCCTTCGACCTCCGACCTCCGACCGCAGGGCTCCTCGCAGACTGTACCTCGGCTATTTCATCATTGTGGCGGCGTATTTGGTGACGCTCGCTGTCACGTTCAATGATCGTCCTTTCCGCGTTATGACCGGGACGCTCGCGGATGCATCGGTCGGCGACCGGCTCTGGACTGTCGCGACCGTTATCCCGCACTACGTACGCCTGCTGCTCGCCCCGGCATCGCTCTCGGCTGACTACGAGGCGCAAGTAATTCCGGCAGCACAAGGAATCACACCGGAAGGAGCGATCGGTCTGCTGGTCGTGGCCAGCTACCTGGTGGCTATTGTCGCTGCGTGGCGCAGGCATCGCCCACTCGCCTTCGCGTTGCTTTGGATTGGGATCGCGCTCGCGCCTGTTGCGAACATCTTCTTCGTCTCCGGAGTCACGCTCGCCGAGCGTTCGTTGTATTTGCCCAGCGTCGGTGCGATGCTCGCGTTAGGCCTTGGCTGCGATGCACTGTTGAAGCAGCGCAAAGCGCTCGCACTTGGAGCCGCCGCGGCTGTGCTCGTCGCAGGTGCACTGCGTACGTGGACGCGCACGCCGGTCTGGCGCGACGATCGCGCGTACGTGATCACATTGCTCATCGATCACCCGGAATCGTATCGCGCGCACTGGATCGCGGGCCGCGTGCATCGTGCGGCCGGACGGCCGCTGGAGGCCGCACGCGAATTCATGCTCGCGCGACGGCTCTTCCCAGGTGATCACCGTGTGTACAGCGAGTCCGCCGATCTCGCGACAGCCATCGGCGACCACAGCGCGGCAGCAGTGCTGCGCGACTCAGCCGCGGCACTCGTGAGGCAGCCATGATCGTCACGCCATTGCAGCAACCGCAAACGTCGCCACGGCCAGAGCGTACCTCGCTGCTCGAGCCGACAAGTTCGCAGCTGGTGCCAATCGCGATTGCGGCGCTCGTGCTCGCTGTCGCTGTGCTGACCGTGACGCCATGGCCCGTCGGAGCCTTCGAGGACGACGCGATCTACACAGTGCTCGGAAAGTCGCTGGCAGAAGGGCAGGGGTATCGCCTGATCAATCTGCCGGGTGCGCCTAACGCGACGCACTTCCCGCCCGGCTACCCGGCCCTCATCGCCCTGATCTGGAAGCTCTGGCCGGCGTTTCCGGACAACCTCGTCCTTCTCAAGTTCACCAACGCGCTGCTGTTAGGTCTGGCGGCAGCAGGTACGTACGTATTTGCCGAGCGGCGCCTGGGTTTGTCCCGGCTTACTTCAGCCATGACGGCGCTCGGCGCGACGCTTTCTGTCGTGATCCTTTTGCTTTCAGGGATGGTGCTGTCGGAGCCACTCTTCCTCGCACTCCTCCTGCCCACTCTCCTAATCACCGAACGCGCCGTCGAAGGTGGTCGTCCTCAAGTCGCATTTGGCGCCGGCGTTTTACTCGCCGCGCTGGCACTCGTCCGAACGCTTGGCCTCTTCGCCATTCCAGCGGCCTTGGGAATCCTGCTCTGGCGCCGTCGTTATGCAGCCGCCGCCGCGCTCGCCGTTGGCGCCGGGCTCTTCATCGTCCCGTGGCAACTCTGGGTGGCGATGCATCAGCATGAGGTCGCGCCGATAATCGCAGGCAAATACGGCTCGTATACGGGTTGGGTCGCGCAGGGTTACATCGACGGCGGCGTTCAGTTCCTCTGGCGTGTCGTCGAGCGCAACGCGCGTGATCTCTTCCGCGTGATGAGCTACCTGCACGCACCTGTCGACGTGCTCTGGCCGCGCATCATCTCCTTTTCCGCACTCATTGCCCTGCTCGTCTTCGGCGCTCGGAACCTAACGCGACGCGCTCCGGTGACTGTCGCATTCATGGCGATCTACTTTGCCGTTGTCATGATCTGGCCGTTCGAACCGAACCGCTTTCTCCTTGGGCTGTGGCCAGTTCTCGCGTTATGCGCCGCCATGGGCGTTCGCGGCATCCTGCAATGGCAGCCCGCCCCTCAGCTCGCGTTGGCGCGCTACGCGGCAGTGGCAGTCTGCATTGGCCTCGCGATCGGCGCGGGCACATATAATGGTCGCGGCTACCACAACTCCTGGTGGGTGAACGTCCAGCGCACCGGCGGGGAGAGGCTCAAGCCGATCGTTGAGTGGGTGGCGCACAACACGGCGATGAGCGACGTGATCGCGACGGACCACGATCCCGCCGTCTATCTCTACACTGGCCGTCGCGCCGTCCCGACGAGCACATGGATGGTGCGCGAGCGAGTCCGACCGCTCTCGGCGCAGGAAGACGTGAACGCCGTTCGGCAGCTGCTGTCCGACCTGCGTCCGCAATACTACGTGCCCACGTCCGTCATCGGGCTCAATACAGCATCGGCGCTCGCGCGATCCAAGCCTCCGGTTCTGCGATACCTCGGCGCAACGCCTAACGGTGCGGCCTTCAAGAGGGTAGAGCAGTGAGCCATCGCATCGCGCCTGTCATCGTCATGGCCGTGGTCCTCGTGGCCGCGATCATGTCCATAACGCCGTGGCCGGTCGGTTCCATCCAGGACGACGCCACGTACGTGATTCTCGCCAAGGCGCTCGCCACGGGAGAGGGCTACAGACAGCTCAACCTCCCCGGTATGCCGCGCGTCGTTCACTATCCGCCGGGCTATCCGATCTTTCTCGCGGCGCTGTGGAAACTCTGGCCCGATTTCCCGAATAATGTCGTCGTCTTCAAATACGCCAATGCGATCCTTCTTTCGTTAGGAGCCCTGGGCGCGTACGCCTTTGCTCGCACGCGCGCCAAGTTAGGCGTCATAAGCTCGGCGCTGGCGGCAATATCCGGCACGATCTGCGTGCTCGTTCTTTATGTGACTGGCGTTGTTTTGTCGGAGCCGCTCTTTATCGCGCTGCTGTTTCCCGCGCTCATCGTGAGTGAAGGGGCTGTGAACGAGGGGAAGGTGCCAAACGCTGTCGCGGCCGGCGCGTTAGGTGGTGCTCTGGCGCTCGTAAGGACCATCGGTATCGCACTGCTTCCCGCGCTGGTGCTCGTATTGTTGCTGCGCCGTCGTCTGAGTTCAGCGATCGCCGCATTGGCGACTGGCGTCGCTGTTCTGGCGCCCTGGCAACTCTGGTCAGCGGCCCATGACGGTGACGTACCGGCCGTCGTCGCGGGGAAATACGGCAGCTATCTCGGCTGGATGATCGGCGGCTATCGGGAAGGCGGCTGGGACTACGCGTTCGCCGTGATAAACAAGAACGTGAACGATCTGCAGCATCTGCTGGATTATCTCGTAATGCCTGTCGCGTCAGGCTGGGCTCGTGGGCTCACGCTTGGTGCGGCGCTCCTGATCTTTGTCATCGGCCTAACGCGGCTGGCCAGGAAAACGCCAGTCGCCGTGCTCTTTGTGCTGGGCTATTCCCTCATTGTGCTGCTCTGGCCGTTCGAAGTGATCCGATTCGTCATGGCCGGATTCCCGATGCTCGCCTTTGTGTTCACCGCCGGCATCGCATCCATCTGGCAGGCCCGTCCGCAGAATCCGCTCGGGCACGTTCCTCGCGCTGCATGCCTGGCTGGAGCCGCCGCTGTGATCATGGGCTTCGTGACATACAACTACCGCGGCTATCGCGATCAATGGTGGACATCCGTGCAGCGTGATTCGGGCGAGCGCATTGGCGGCGTGGTGAACTGGGTGCGGCACAACACCAAGCCTGGCGATATCATCGCCGTGCAGGATGATCCGGCCGTCTACCTTTATACTGGCCGCCGAGCGGTGCCTGTGAATGACTTCGAGGCGACGGATCACGTGCGGCCGAGCGAGCTCGGTCACGACCTGGCCAACGTACAGGAGATTCTGCAGCGCTATCGCCCGCGCTTCTATATTGTCGCTTGGCAAAATACGCTGCGCGCCGCCGATTCATTGGCGCGCGTGCGACCCGCGGTCATACGACCGGTCGATCGCGTGGGAAGCGCGACAGTGTTCATGAACCTGCATCAATGACGACGCATCGCCTAACGCCGGCAAGCTTACCGAGTATAGACGAACCGGCCCTTCCGCGCTTGCGCGGCCGCACGCCGGTCGATCGCGACTCCGTGGTCCTGTCGGTGCTGATCCCCGTCTACAACGAAGAACGCACGCTGAATCTCATCATCGACCAGGTGCACACTGTCCCGGTGATGAAGGAGATCATCTGCGTCAACGACTACTCCACCGATCGCTCGGCCCAAATGCTCGATCAGCTGCTCGCCGAAGGTCGCATCGATAAAGTCATCCACCAGCCCTACAACCAGGGCAAGGGTGCCGCGATTCGTACGGCACTGGCGAACAGCAGCGGCAACGTTGTGATCGTGCAGGATGCGGATCTGGAATACGATCCAGCCGATTGGCCGCACATGCTCGAGCCGATCATCGAGGGGCAGGCGGATGCTGTCTTCGGCTCACGCTTCCTCGGCGGGCCGCATAGAGTCTTGTACTACTGGCACTCGGTCGGGAACACGATCCTAACGACGGTGAGCAATATGTTCACCAATCTGAACCTGACCGACATGGAAACGTGCTACAAAGCCGTGCGTGGAGAGCTGGCGCGCAGCCTGGTGCTCACGGCCGATCGCTTTGGTTTCGAGCCCGAGATCACGGCGCGTCTGGCGCAGGCCGGAGCGCGCATCTACGAGGTTCCCATCTCGTATGCGGGGCGCACGTACGCGGAAGGCAAAAAGATCAACTGGAAGGACGGCGTAGCGGCGTTCTGGCACATCGTGCGCTTCAATCTTTTTCCGCCTCCACCGGCGCCGAGCGGGCGCGGAAAAACCGCCTAACAAGGGCTCTTTCGGTACGCGCCGTGTGACGCGGCGCCTACGTTGGTTTGTGGGGCGCGTAACGCGCGCTCAGTGACCGTAGTCACCGTGGTCACATTCGTCACACGCACTAACAACGCCATGCGTGACGCGCACTTGCGCAAGTCGTCCACTCTGCAGACTCGAACGACCAGTTAGGCGTGCCTAGCGATGGCGCTCGCGTCCAGCAGCAGGCTCGGATGCCGATTGGCATGTGGCAGGTTGCAATGGAGGGCGCAAAACACTCTCGTGTTGGAACCCTGCCGACCGCGCAACAGCATCCGTAAGTGTCGATACGTCAATGCGATACCGAATGCCTGTTCCGCTGGTCCGCACGTTGCCTTAGCAGAGCACCGACACGACTCGCCTCGAGTTAAAACGCACCACCACCACGGCACCTACCCCGGAGACCGCACCATGCAGAACCGTAAGGGCTTCACGCTGATCGAACTTCTGATCGTCGTCGTGATCATCGGCATCTTGGCCGCGATCGCGATCCCGAAGTTCGCGAACACGAAAGAGAAGGCGTATCTGGCTTCGATGAAGTCGGACCTTCGCAACATGGCGACGACGCAGGAGTCGTACTTCGCCGACAATCAGGTCTACACGACTGGCCCCGCGTCGAACATCGCCGGCGCGACGGTTTCCCTCGCTGGCTTCGTTCCTTCGTCCGGCGTGACGGTTGCTGCGACCGCGACAGGTGGTACAGGCTGGAGCGCGACGTCGAGCCACACCGCTACGACCAAGACGTGCGCGATCTTCGTCGGTGTCGCTGCAGTGGCCCCGGCCAACGTCGAAGGCGAGCCGAAGTGCCAGTAGTTCTCGCCTAACGAGAATAGCAATAATCGAGGGGCAGCTGAGAAGCTGCCCCTCGTTGTTTGCGGTCGGAAGTGTCTGTTGGAGTGAGAACGATGCGGCGTCTCGTCGTCCGCATGCTATCCTCGGCGCATGCGCCTGTATTGTCGCCGCGCCGGTTTCTCGCTTCTGGAAACGCTCGTAGCGCTCGTGCTCTTCGCCGCCGTGCTGCTCGCAATGCTCAGCACCGGCCAGTTCATCCTCGCGCGACTGTACGAGAGCGATCTTCGCTTTCGCGCCAGCGTCTACTCACAGAGCATCCTCGACTCGCTGCGCGCTACGGCGTGTGCGCGGCTCACTGCCAGTAACGGCGTCAAGTCGCCATTTACAGCGTCCTGGGCGGTCACTGACCTGCTCGACGCAGTACGGCTCGACGTCGCCGTCAGCGCCCCGCAACGCGGCACGACCGGGCTTCGCGCGTACAACGCGTCGACCCTGCTCAACTGCCCCGAGCCGTAGCGTGCCTAACGTCGCTCGCAAAGGCCGTACGCTTGCAGAGCTTGTCGTCGTTCTCACGGTGAGCGGGATTCTGTTCGCTCTGCTGAGTGCGGCGTTCCTCGGGCACAGCCGGCTCGTCGCCGGTACAACTGCCATCGCCGAAGTTCGAGGACACGCGCGCCAGGCGCAGCAAATCATCCCCGCGATCCTGCGAGCAGCTGCTCCAGCTGCTGCAGACCTCTACGCCGTGCACGACACGCTTGTGGACTTCGCCTACGACATCGGCAGCGGCGTCGCATGCCTCGCAGGCACCTCCGGCCAATTCATGCTCGCGCCTGACAGCATCGCTGCAGGCCAGCAACTCGCCACGTGGACGCACACGCCGCGCCCGGGCGATCTGGCGCACGTCTTCGACCCGGGGCCACTCCCCGGCACGAGCGACGACCAATGGTGGGTCGGCTCGCTGACAGGCCTGGCCTGGGTGCCTAACGGTTGCTCCGGTTCCACGCTGCTGGACCCGGTGCGCGATGCCGTGCATCGCGCCAGAGTGGTTTCGATCGCCAGCTGGATTGGCCCAGTGCCGGCGGCCGTTCCCCAGGGCGCTGTTGTGCGCTTTACGCGTCGTCTGCGAGTGCACGTATACAACTCGGCCGGCAAAGACTACCTCGGCGTGAGCGACTGGGATGCGGTGCTCTCACGCTGGTCCGTCCTTCAGCCGGTGAGCGGCCCATACGTCGCAAGCGCGGGCACGCCGGGCGTTCAGTTTCACCTCACTGACTCGCTAGGCGCTGGCCTGCCTTACGGCGCCTCACTGCCGGGCGCCGCGCTCCTGGAAATGTCCGTACGAACGCGAAGCGCCACTCGCATACGCATCCCCGGCATGCGCCCCGGTTTCCGCGTCGAGTCGCTCACAGCCGACGTCGCGCTGCGCAACAGATGAATCGCCGCGGGATTGCGCTCGTCCTGGTGCTCCTGGCGATCCTGGTCGCTGCAGCGCTTGCCGCGGGCGTGCTTGTCGTCGTGTCGACACAGGCGCGTGCGTCCGGAGATGCGATGCTTTCCCTGCGCACGTCGGAAGCCGCGGAACGTGGGCAGGTTGCAGCGGCTGCCGCATGGAGCCGGGACTCGAACCTAACGATGCCCGTCGGGACGACGGCCGGACCGTTCGTCACGCGCTACCCTGACAGCACGTCCAGCGTCGCTTTCATCACGCGGCTGTCGCGCACGACCTACTGGGTTTCGGCCCGCGGCCGTTCACCGGCGACCGGCGTCACGTTGCCTGTCGAGTCGCGGGTCGGAGCGTTGTACACGCTGCATGTCCCCGAGCCGCAGCTCGCAGCCACCGTCAGCGTCCGCGATTCGTTCTCGATCAGCGGTGCGGCGCGCGTAGATGGGAATGACACCCAGCCCCCCGCCTGGGGTCCGCTATGCGCCGCGCCCAACCCGCCAATCGCAGCGGTCGCGGCGCCGGATACAACGAGAGTGTGCGACGGGCCCTGCGGCCCCGCTGGATCGCGCCTAACAGGCACGCCTCCCAAGCGGGCCGACTCCCTGGCCGGCTCGATGGCCAGCCTCAATCAGTTGGGCGCAGTCACGTGGACGTCCCTGGCGGCGCACGCCAGCTACGTCTTACCGGCGATAGCAATCGTCACGCCGGCGCCGCGCCTAACGAGCGGACCAGGCGCGGCCCAATGCGATACAGCCGCCGCCGACAACTGGGGCGATCCGTCCCGTGCCACGCCCTGCGCTAACCGCTTCGTCATCATCCATGCGCTCAGCGACCTGGTTATGGATGGCGGAACAGGGCAGGGAATCATCCTCGGTGAGGGAGACGTCGAGCTGCGTAACAGCGCGCAGTTTTTCGGGCTCGTCCTGGCTCGCGATGACGTCAGCGCCGCGATAGGCAACAATCGTGTTTGGGGCGCAGTTGTCGCCGGCGACAACAGACGTGCCACGAGCGCAGGGCCAGGGGACCTGACAGCAATCGCCGGAGCCACTCAGATCGTCTACTCCTCGTGCGCCTTGGCGGCGGCGTTCATGGGCTCGGCATCACTGCGGCGTGAGGCCAAGCGATCGTGGACTCGCCTCTACTGAAGTGCCTACCCCTAACCCTACCCCTACCCCTACGCCTACCCCTGTGCGGTTAGATGTGACCGTTCTCACGGTACCCGGATTCCGCAACTGGTCACGCACCCTGCTGTTACTTGGCCGGTATGGCGGTCGTGTAACTGGCGGATTCGACCGCCTATGCGGTCAAAGTGTCTGGCTCACGCGCTGAGTCGCGGCCGATTCACGCCGCGAAGCTCTTGAGTCTCAACCGACCACCGCTCACGCACCTAACGTATGTCGCTCTTCGGGCGCAAGAAGACAACGATCGGCCTGGACATCGGTTCGGGGCTCATCAAGATCGCGGTAGTTGATCACGGTCGTGGCGATCCAGAGCTCACGAAGGTCGTGATCACACCGCTGCTCGCCGACGCAATCGTCGAAGGCGAAGTCATGGATCCTGGCATCGTCACCGATGCGATCCGCAGCGCGATGGAAGAAGCGGGCGTGAAATCCAGGAATGTCGTCACCGCGGTCGGCGGTCGCGATGTCATCATCAAGAAGATTCAGATCGAGCGCGTCAAAGAGCAGCAAGCGCGCGAGCTGATGCGCTGGGAAGCCGAACAACACGTTCCGTTCGACATGGAGTCGGTGGAGCTGGACTTCCAGATCCTCGATCCAGACGGCGACGGCATGGAGATGCAGGTCCTCCTCGTCGCGGCGAAGCGCGAGCTCGTGGAAAACAAGATGCGCATGCTCACCGATGCCGGCCTCGCGCCGAGCGTCGTGGACGTCGATGCCTTTGCGCTGCACAACGCGTTCGAGATGAATCACCCGGATGCGATGCGCGGTGTCGTCGGCCTCGTGAACATCGGCCACGACGTCACCAACATCAACGTGCTCGATGAAGGCATTCCGATCCTAACGCGTGACATCACGGTCGGCACGCGCCGCTTCCGCGAAGATCTCCAGCGCGAGCGCGGCGTCAGCGCTGAAGAGGCGGAACAGCTGCTGCAGGGTTTTGATCGATCCCCGCACCTCGATGCAGTGATCGAGAGTCGCGGTGAAGAAATCGCGGTCGGTGTCGAACGAGCGGCGGCCTTCCTGGCGTCGTCCTCTCGCTCCGCCTCGCCGCTGCGCGCCGTGTACGTCTGCGGCGGTGGCGCTCGAGTTCCCGGTCTCGCTGAAGCGCTCGGCAAGCGCCTGCGCATTCCAGTCGAACTGGCGAATCCGCTGGCCAAGCTGCGCGTTCGTGACGGCGCACTCGACTCCGTTGTTACGGACGAAGTCGCGCCTCTTCTCATGCTCCCGATTGGCCTCGCGCTTCGGCAGGCCGCGTAAGTCCGCTTCGACGGAACCTAACGATGATTGAAATCAATCTACTCCCAGGCGGCGGTAAGAAAGGAAGAGCCAAGAGCGGTATGTCTCTCGGCTCCGCGTTTTCAGGTATCGGTGAACGCATCAAGAACCCGTACCTGGTGACCGCGGTCTCCAGCCTGGCCATCGCGCTCCTGTCAGTGGGCGGTCTACACTTCACGCAGCAGGCTGAAGCCAGTGAGCTCAGCGTGCGCGAAGAATCCGCGCTGCGCGACAGCGCGCGCTACGGCGCCGTGCTCAAGGAGCGTCGCAAGCTCGAAGCGCGCCGCGATTCCGTGATGAAGCAGCTCGAAATCATCAAGTCGATCGACAACGATCGCTTTGTGTGGCCGCACGTCATGGATGAAGTGAGCCGTGCGCTGCCGCCTTACACGTGGCTCAAGTCCATGTCGACGATCTCGCTGCAGGCCGCACCGCCGCAGCCAGGTTCGCC
>DATBKN010000153.1:0-2965 GCA_036555845.1 Gemmatimonadaceae bacterium
TAACCTGAGCGAGAACGAAAAGGCCATTGCGAGTCTTCCATTTCTGGCAGGGCCGAAGAATTCCGCTTACTCGGCGTTAACGGCGTTTAGGAACAATGAGAGTGCCACCGACGAAGCCTACGCCGCACCTCTTAGTGTTGCGAAGGCGTGTCGCGCGCTGGCTCAGACGACCGGCACGGAACAGGCTCGAGTGCTAGAGAAAGCGCTCGGATACAACAACTGCAGCATATGGGTGCCCGCGGTCGTGGTTGCTGGATCGATGTTCAGCGCACATCTCGAGGGACCGAGCGAGCTTTCCGTAAACCCGATTGAATGGGGCCGGTTACTTTTGAGAAACCCGGACACAGGCAGCACCGAAACCGCCGTCGACATTTTGAAGGCAAAGGCTTTAGACAGTTACGCCCTAGCAATTGTTCAATCTGTTTCGGAACTCAAGAAGCAATTGGTAGCGGAGCCGCAATTAGCAACAGACGCCTTGTATTTGACGAAACGGATTATCGGCAAACTGACGGCCACTTTGGGCAAGAACACGCCTCTGAAGCCAGAGGGCTAACGCAACTAAATTGAATTGCGCGGGAGTCCGACTATGGTTGTCTTTCCATCAATGCCCATCGACGCTACCTGACGACTTCCCAGTCGAGTTGATCCTCGGCATGCGCGCGACTCATCGCGCGGAGATGGTTGACAATTGCCTGCGCCTCGGCTTGATGGGGATGGCCCGATGTCGTGGCGATCACCTCGGCACGCGCGATCGCTCGCTCGACGAGTTCGCGAAAGTCATCATCGACGGCCGGCGACGGGGACACCCGATCAGTCATCGCCGTACCCGCCGCTTCAACGCCGCCGCAATGCTGCCGCCGATCGCGTTGGCGTTCTCGCGCGCGACCGTGTCATGTAGATGAGCGTACCGTTTCGTCGTTTGCGTTTGCGAGTGCCCAAGCTGCTCACCAATCTGCGCCAGGCTCAGGGCATACTCACTGACGGCAACGGACGCGAACGAATGCCGGCAAGCGTCGTACAGCCGGAGGTCAGCATCGAGCCCGGCGACCTCGCGCAGCGATTGGAACGTGTGTGTCAGCGTCGAAGGGTGCATGTGCTCCCCTTTCTGCCGACGGCCGTTGCCAGGGAACACGAACGAGGAGCCGGCGAACCGCGGCCATCGCTTCAGCAGTTTGATCGCAGGCGTCGACAAGAAAACCGGACGCGCGCCGGTCTTCGAATCTGGGAGTTGCAGGATCCCGCGCTACAGGTCGACGGACGCCCATTGCATGCTCGCGATTTCCATCGGACGACACCCGGTCAGCAGCAGTAGCTCGATCGCGGTGAGCGCCGCGCTGGCATAGGCGCCGGACTTCCGGCCGGAGCGCAGCGCCCTGCCGAGTTTGGCGTACTCGTCCCGGTTCAGATACCGATCGCGTTTCTTCTCCGCGTACAACTCGACGCCTTTGCACGGGTTTGGTTGGACCTTCGACCACGAGCACAGCTTTGACATCACGGCAACTGCGCGATTCGCGACGTATGGCGTGCTGCGCAGTCTGTGATGCAACTTCTCTACGTCAGCCTGAGTCAGATCAATCAGCGGGACGGCGCCCAGCCACGGCCGAATGTAGCTGTTAATCGCCTGCTTGTACGTGCGCAGGGTAGACGCTGAGCACTCGACGGCAACGTAGTCCGTCAGAAACCGCCCTGCGGCATCCGCCACGGTGATGGCGCCGCGCGCGCGGTCGTTCTCTGCGCTGGGATCCTTCCCGCGCGCCACGAGTCCCCGATCATCGATCGCGCGGTTGCGCGCCTCGACCAGCGTCAGGTCGTCCACGCGGCCGATGGTTTTCCAACGGACGCGGCCGGACTTCAGGCGGTACTTGAGAATGAACGTCTTGGTGCCAGCCGGTGAGACGCGAACGCCGAAACCAGGCACGCTCGAGTCCCACGCAACGTACTGCGCGCCGGCCCGCGGTTGCAGCGAATCGATCGCGCGTTGATTGAGACGACCTGCTGATTCGGCCATGCTAGCTACCGCATAGCTACCATGTGGGTGCGTTTCAGTGGTAGCTAGCGGTAGCTAACAGTTAACATAAGGGGCGTCCTTTGGGCTGTAATTGCGCAGATGGCGGTAAATGCGCGTTACACGAAATGAATTCGTATTCAGCAGGTCATCGGTTCAAGTCCGACTTGTCGCGCCGTAGCGCCCGCGCGAAGGCGGATTGCCGGCTCCAGTTTTCCTACGTAACTCACTAATCTCTCGGGCTGTCGCGCTGTTGACTGCGGCGCGGTCGCGTGCGCACAATGAGAGTGCTCGGTCGGAGCCTCCACGTCCGCGGAAAGGGCTGCGCCCACGACCCGCCACTCGGCCTTAGGCGAACTCGCCGTCCTCTTTCTGTCTGGTGCGGACGCAGACTTGCGAAAGGGGATGCATCATGCCCGGGACCCCGGATCCGTACGCGTCCTTCCGGCTCAACCTCGAACAACAACGCAAGCGTGCGAAAGAGCTGCTTCGCGCCGTCCGCGCTGGTAATCGCGACGCACTGTCGCGGCTGCGCATGGCGACCGACGGTCGGGTGGCCGCCGATGACGTGAAACTGACCGACGCGCAATTCGTCGTCGCGCGCGAGCTTGGCCTGGCGAGCTGGCGCGAGCTGCGCCGGCACATCGACGCGTTGACCGCCGCGACGGCTGCCATTGGCCACAGCCCGGCGCCCGATGCTCGGATGCCGACGCTGCACGTCCGTTGCGGGAGCGACATCGAGCAGGAACTGCACAGAGCAGGCTTCACGGGAGACTTCCTTTCGCTCTGGGATCCATTCAGCGAAGGCCCCGTCACCTCCGGCGCAGACTGGATTGAGGTGCGGGCTCGCTTCCTCGCCGGCGGCGTCGTTGAACTGGCGTACGAAGAGCTGCTGCGCGAACTGACCGAAGCGGAGGCACGACTGGCCGCGTCCGCCGGACGCTACGAGCGCGTCGTCCT
>DATBKN010000154.1:0-6110 GCA_036555845.1 Gemmatimonadaceae bacterium
GAAGCTCGCGCGGCCGCAGCTGCGCGACTCGTCCCCGGCACGCGCGTGCTCGGCGACGTCGCCGCCCTGGCTCGAGATTCTGCCATTGACGCTGTCGCTGTGTGCACACCGCCGTCGGAACACGCGCTGCAAGCGTCCGTCGTGCTCGATGCGGGGAAGCACCTGTTTGTGGAAAAGCCGCTCGCTCTCACGCGCGCCGATTGCGATGCGATTGTAGACCACGCCGAGCAGGCATCTTCAGCGGCCGCTGTCGGCTTCAACTTGCGGCAGCATCGACTGCTTCAGGCGGCGCACGCGATCATCGCACGGGGCACGCTCGGTCGTATCGACCTTGTGCGCAGTCTGTTCACAACAGACGCACGCCTAACGAGAGATCTCCCGGGCTGGCGCAACGATCGAGCGCTTGGTGGTGGCGTCCTGTTCGACCTGGCCACGCACCACTTCGATCTCTGGCGCTGGTTGCTCTCGAGCGAGGTGGTCGAAGTCACGGCGCTGAGCCGCAGCGATGGCTCGCACGACACAACCGCGTCAGTTACGGCGAAGCTGAGCAGCGGCGCGCTGGCGACGGCGCAGATGGCCGAGCGCACGACGCCTGTGAATCAGATCGACATCCTCGGCGAACGAGCTCGGATGCGAGTGTCGCTCTATGACTTTGACGGTCTCGAAGTCGCGCCGCTTTCACGACTTCCTGGGTCGCTCGCGGCGCGAGCTCAGTCCATATTGCGCACAATGCGAGCGCTGCCGGCGGGAGTGAACGGCGCGTTGAAAGGCGGTGATTACGCGCAGACATACGCGCGTCAGTGGCGCCGCTTTGCGGATTCGATCTTGCGCGGACAGCCGAGCGCGGCGACGCTAGACGATGGGCGTGCGGCAGTCAGGATCGCGATCGCCGCGGTTGACTCAATCGCGGAGGGAAGGCCCGTGCTGCTCTAACCAAAGCTGTCAGACGCCAGATTGCAGTTTGAAGCTGTCAGCAGCTGACAGTTTCAAACCGTTCACTGGGAGCCGAGAGCTTTAGTTGAAGTTTGTCAGCGCCCTGACGCGTCGGTTAATACCCTACGTCCGCCTTCGTAGCCGAACTTCACTTTCCCCGCCGCTTGTAGCGAGTCGATCATCTTCCCCGACTCGGCGATCGTCGATGTCATGGTGATCGGGCGCGTGAGCAGGGCTTTGTCTTTGACGGTAAGCTCGATCCCGTACCAGCGACCGATGCGTTTGATGGCCTCGCTCAGCGGCTGCTGGGTGATCGTTAGGTTGCCGTCTACCCAGCTGAACGCGTCTGACGCTTCGGCGGGCGTCGCGTCGCGCACAGCGCCTGTGGAGTCGACGAGCACGGCCTGTCCATCAGCCAGCGAGCGAGATCCGCCGGGCGCCTTGACCTCGGCCGTTCCGCCTTTGACGCGCACGGCGATCCAGTTGTCTGTGGTGAAGGCGTGCACGCCAACCGTCCCTCCGCTCGATATCACCGACACGCGACGCGCCCTGATGTCGAGTGGAGGATTAGCGTTAGGTGGCGGCGTCAGCTCGACAGCGCCGTCCAATTGCAGCGCGCGCCAGCGCTGACCGTACCCGGGTGGTACCACGAGCTTGGTGGACGCGCCGAGATTGAGCCCCGTGCTGTCCTGCAGCTTGGTCTTGGCGGTTTGTCCCGCCTGGGATGAGTAAACGGCGGCGTCGGGCGACTCAAAGGCCTTGTCCATCGCGGCTTCGTTTCCCGCGCGATTGAGATATAGCAGCAACCCCCCGGCGAAGACCGCGAAGAGCACGATCCCGATGATAGGACCGGTCTTCGATTTCTTTTCGGCCAGAGCATCGAGGCCATGATGTGGAACGGGCATTGCGAACTCCTGAACGTGGAGAACCGCTGTTGAGAGGTTAGCTCGACGAGAGCTTACGCCTTCACGGCGCGTTCGTCGAGACCACTCACACGTGATCCGTGCCTGCCATTACCGGACTCTCGCGCCGATCTGCCTGGTGCTCCCACGTCCGACTCACCATTTCCTTGGATCCGAGTCCCACGGCAAGCGCCATCGCAAGAACGATCCCGCCGAAGAGGATGGCGAAGGCCAGCTTGAGCACCTCGCCACCGATACTCAAGTGGTCCAGCGCCATGGCGACGGCCAGCACGAGGATCATCCACTTTACGCCGAGGCTCAACAGACGCGCCGACTGGATCTGCATGTTCACCGCGCCGATCAACACCGTGCGCGCGAGAAAACGCGCCAGCACGCCGCCCAGGAGCACGAGGATCACGGCCACGAACACGTTAGGCAGATAGAACAGTAGGCGGCCCATCATGGCTGACATCTGATTTGCGTCGATGGCGGCGAGGCCGATGAGCAGCCCAAGGAGGATCACTACCCAGTACGCGAAGCGCGCCACCAGCAGCGACGGACTCTTGGCTGGAGACCATTCGGCTACAGGCGAGAAGCCCAACGTCTCGAGCCGATCGTCGAAGCGCATCGCGCGCAACACACGCCAAAGAAGCCAGCGTACCGATACAGCGATGAGCACTGCGACGACCATCGCGAGCACGAGAGCCGCAGCTCCCGGTAGAATGCTCGCGAGGCCGGCGAGCACTCGGCTCGCCGACTCGTTAAGCGACTGACCAACCTGGTTCCACATGGGGGGCTCTCCTTGGTCTTACGGCGTAAAGCGGTCCGGCCAACGCCAGCGCGAAATCAAATACGGTTTCTCCGCCTCGAACTGAACGCAGAGCGCTTCGAGGCGGTCTTCGACTTGCTCGCTGTCCATGTCGGAGACCTGCAGAACGTAGGACGCGATCCACGCCCAGAAGAGCGGCATGAAGGCGCCCAGCAAGTGCTCGCGGCCGAGGCGCCGCTGATGGAAGGCGATCGCGAAATCGTAAACGATGCGTGCCCACAGCTCGTCAGGCAGCGCGAACTTGTCGTCACTTGCGCGCGCGAGCTTGCGCAACGCGTGCAACGAGGTCGGTGGCAGAGCTACGCTCCAGATCTCGTGCAGGTTCGCGACACCGAGTCGAAAGGCATCGAGACACTGCCTAACGTCGAAGGGCGAACGCTCCGGCTCAGGCGCCGCTGCAGCGCCGAACGCATCCACAGGGTCCGAGCCGCGCACCTTCTGCCACACGGCCTCGGTGCGCTCGACCGACGTGAACAGGCTCGCCAGCACGCTCGGCAGGGCGTCGCGCATGTCGAGTGACCCGACGACGGCCCCGTCGGCGGAGCCGCCGCTGGGTGACCGATCGCCGAGGTTTACCTGACACAAGCGGGCGCCCGCTGTCAAAGCCTGAACTGCAACCCACACGTCGATGCCCACGCGCGCGACCTCGCCGCGCCATGGATCGAGCGCCAGGAAGCGATCGACCAGGCGGGTGGAGCATGCGAAATCGCCGGCCAGCGGCTGCCGCACGCGTTTGCCAAAGAGCGCACGCGTCAGCGGATACGCGATGGCGCTCGTTATGGTACCGGCGTAGGTGCCACGTTTGTAAACGGGTAAGACGAAATCGTAGCTCTCTTGAACAATTGGTTTCAGGAGCTGCGCGATCGTCTCTGCGTCAGGCGAGCCGGCATCCGCGTCGACGATGGCGCAGGCTTTTGCGCGCAGCCGCCGCGCCACTTCGAATACTGTCCGGCACGCCGTTCCTTTTGCGGGCTTGAGGTACTGCGCAGCCGCTAATTGACTAACGCCATCTACATGCTGGGAGACCTTGAATACGTGCTGTTCGCTGCCATTCGACGATGCGGCGTCAGCGGCGAGCTCGACAGTTGGAACTCGCGATCCGCCGTCGACGTGCACTATCACGCTGCGGGCCGATGCGAAGCTGGCATGTAGACCAGACTGAGCCGCATCAATCAGATCGGTAATTGTGGCGGCATTATTGAACGTCGGAATTCCAATCACGATGTCCGCCGTGCCGATTGGACCCAATCGTCGCTCGATTTCCTGCGGCAGCGCATCCATGACCTTGCATTTAGGTGCTCGAGGTCGCGCACGTCAACTGTACAGCAAACACGACCACCCCAACGCATGACTTCGCTTGGCAGCGCAGACGACCCGCTGTGGTACAAAGACGCCGTCATCTATGAGCTGCACGTCCGTACATTCGCCGACGGCAACGAAGACGGTACGGGCGATTTTCGGGGACTGATCGGCAAGCTCGATTACCTCGCCGAGCTCGGCGTGACGTGCATTTGGCTGCTGCCGTTCTTTCCCTCGCCACTGCGCGACGATGGCTACGACATCGCGGATTACTTCACCGTGCATCCGTCGTACGGCACGCTCGATGATTTCCGCTCTTTTCTCGACGCAGCCCACGAGCGTGGCATGCAAGTGATGATCGAGCTGGTGATCAACCACACCTCGGATCAACATCCGTGGTTTCAGCGCGCTCGTCAGGCGCCGCCGGGTTCAGTCGAGCGCGATTTCTACGTGTGGAGCGAGACGATCGAGAAATATCGCGGGGTTCGCATCATCTTCACGGACACTGAAACGTCGAATTGGACGTGGGACGACAAGGCGGGCGCGTACTACTGGCATCGCTTCTTCTCGCATCAGCCCGATCTCAACTTCGACAATCCGGCTGTGGTCGAGGAGTTGCTTCGCGTGATGCACTTCTGGCTGGACATGGGCGTCGACGCGCTGCGGCTGGACGCGATTCCGTACCTGGTCGAGCGCGAAGGGACGACGTGCGAGAACGTGCCTGAGACGCACACCGTCATCAAGCGTATCCGCGCCGACGTGGACGCTTCCTACGCGAACCGGATGCTCCTCGCCGAAGCAAACCAGATGCCTAACGAAGTGCGCGCCTACTTCGGCGAAGGTGACGAGTGCCACATGGCATTTCACTTTCCGCTGATGCCGCGTCTCTTCATGGCGCTGCGTGTGGAGAACCGCGCGCCGCTCGCCGAGATCATGGCGCAGACGCCGAGTATCCCCGAGACGTGCCAATGGGCGCTGTTCCTGCGCAATCACGACGAGCTCACGCTGGAAATGGTGAGCGACGACGAGCGCGACTACATGTATCTCGCGTACAGCGCCGACCCGCGCATGCGAGTGAACGTCGGCATCCGCCGGCGCTTGGCTCCGTTGCTCGAGAACAACCGGCGGCGCATCGAGCTGCTGAACAGCATCCTGCTTTCGTTCCCCGGGACGCCGATCATTTACTACGGCGACGAGATCGGCATGGGTGACAACATCTATTTGGGTGATCGCCACGGTGTGCGCACGCCAATGCAATGGAGCGCGGATCGCAACGGTGGTTTTTCTCGTGCGAATCCGTCGCGCCTTTCGAGCCCGCTCATCATGGATCCGGTGTTTGGCTACGAGGTCATCAACGTAGAGGCGCAGCGGGACGACCCGTCGAGTCTTCTCAACTGGATGCGTCAGATGATCAAGCTGCGCCGAGTCTTCAAGGTGTTCGGACGCGGATCGATCGAGTTTCTGGCGCCGAGCAATCCGAAGATCGTGGCGTACGTTAGGCGGTACGAGGAGGAGCGAGTGCTGTGCGTGGCCAATCTCTCGCGATTCGCGCAGCCCGTCTCGCTGGATCTACCACACCTGCAGGGTGTAACCCCGATCGAGATGTTGGGATATGTAGAGTTTCCGAAGATCGGAACTTCGCCGTACTGCCTTTCGCTGGGTCCGTATGGGTTTTTCTGGTTTGAGTTGCACTAGCACGAAAGTCGTCGACTGCGGTACGAGTAAAGAGCTGCGACCGCGTTAAACGCTCCTCCGTGCGCGGGGCGCTAAGGTCGTCAACTGCGTCAACGCCGTGAGCTCGCTTTACACAGTCACAGACGAACCGTTTAACGACCTCTTTCTCAACTTATGGCGCTGGTGCGTCAGCGACATCCCAGCCACTTTTCGGCAATGCTTCTGAGATCATTCCTCGTTCTTGCGGTAGCCACGACAGTTCAGGCGCAGGATAGCACAGCCGCGTCCACGGTGCTCACGGTTTCCAAGGGTATTTACTCCGCCGCTCAGGCCGAGCGCGGGGAAAAAGTCTTCCAGAAGGTTTGTGTCGAGTGCCACGAGCTTGGCGAGTTCATGGAAAGCCTTTTCGACAAGGAATGGCTCGGTAAGACGCTCTTCGACTTCTTCGATCTCGTAAAAACAACGATGCCCGA
>DATBKN010000155.1:0-3970 GCA_036555845.1 Gemmatimonadaceae bacterium
GGTGGAGACGCCGCCGTGGGAGGATTCGCGCGACACGGATCCTGTCTGGGTCGGTGACGTGGTCTATTTCCTCTCCGATCGCGACTTCGCCGTGAACGTCTGGTCATACGACACGAAGTCCAAAAAGCTGGAGCAGGTCACGCAGTTCACGGATTATGACATCAAGTCGATGGACGCGGGGGGCGGCGCGATCGCCTTCGAGCAGGCCGGCTACGTCCACCTTCTTGACCCCGCGACCAAGCGGCATCACCAGGTCAATATCGCCGTGAAGGGTGACTTCCCGTGGCTCGTGCCCCAGTGGAAAGACGTCGCGAACCGGATCACGAACATCGCGCTGTCGCCCACTGGTAAGCGCGCGGTCGTGGAGGCGCGCGGTGACATCTTCACGATCCCGGCCGAGAAGGGCCAGTGGCGGAACCTAACGAGAACGGCTGGCGTGGCCGAGCGCGCGCCGGCGTGGTCGGCGGACGGCAAGTGGGTGTCGTACTTCTCGGATGCGAGCGGCGAGTACAAGCTCGTCATTGAACCGCAGGATGGCGTTGGGGCCACGCGTGAGATCGCACTGCCTAATCCGAGCTTCTACTACACACCGGCATGGTCGCCGGATGGGTCGAGACTGCTGTACACCGATGCGCACCTGAACCTCTGGGTGCTGGACGTCGCGTCGGGAACGCCGAAGAAGGTCGATACCGATCTGTTCATGGTACCGGATCGATCGATCAACGCGGTGTGGAGTCCTGATTCGCGCTGGATCGCATACTCGCGGCGTTTGAATTCGCTGCTGCGCGCGATCTTCGTGTACGACGTGCAGAGCGGGAAGGCGACGCAGTTCACCGACGGCCTGTCCGACGCGACGTGGCCGGCGTGGGATGCGAACGGGAAGTATCTGTACTTCCTCGCGTCGACGAACTTCGCGCTCAATACCGGCTGGCTGGACATGACCTCGTACGATCGTCCGGTAACGCGCGCCGTTTACCTGGCAGTGCTCAAGAAGGATGAGCCGTCGCCGCTGCTTCCCGAGAGCGATGAGGAAGCTAGCGAGGTCGCAGGTCGGCGGTCGGAGGTCAGAGACAGCGCGGCGCGGCCGGCTGCGGCTCCTGGCGCCGATTCGGCGCGGGCGCCTAACGCGGCGCGCTCGCGACCGCCGACTGTGGCAATCGACTTCGACGGTTTGTCGCAGCGCATCCTCTCGCTCGGCGTCACGCCGCGCGACTACGCCATGCTCCGCGCCGGCCCGACTGGGACGCTGTTCTTCATGGAGGCTGTTCCGGCGAGTGGTCCACAACAACAGTCGGGAGGATTCGGTGGCGCCGGCGGTGTGTTGTACCGCTACCAGCTCAAAGACCGCCAGGCTGCGCAGTTCGTGCCTCGGGTGATGGGATTCGTAGTCAGCCAGGACGCCAAGAAGCTCCTGTATCGCGCGCCGAATCAGGGTCAGAATCCAGTGCTTGCGGTCGTGGACACGGACAAGCAGCCGCCGGCAGCCAGCGCCGGGCACCTAACGGCGAATCTGCGCATGCTGGTGGATCCGCGCGCCGAGTACAAGCAGATGTTCGCCGAAGGCTGGCGCAATCAGCGCGAGTATTTGTACGTCAGCAATTTGCACGGCGCGGACTATGTGAAAACGAAGGCGATGTACGACCCAATGCTCCCTTTCGTCGCGCATCGCGCCGACTTCACGTACCTGCTCGACATGTTAGGTGGTGAGATCGCCGTCGGCCACTCTTTCGTCGGTGGTGGCGATATCCCGGAGGTTCCGCAGTCCAACGGCGGCTTGTTAGGCGCGGATTTGACTGTCGACAATGGCCGCTATCGCATCAGCAAGCTCTTGACGGGCGAGAACTGGAACCCAGAGCTGCGCGCTCCGCTCAGCGGCCCTGGCATCGACGTTCGCAACGGCGACTACATCATCGCGATCGATGGCGTAGAGGTACGCTCGACAGACAACATTTACCAGCGCCTGGATGGCACGGCCAATCGTCAGGTCGCGCTGCATGTGAACACCCGGCCGGTGATGGACGGTGCGCGACGCGTCTCCGTCATGCCGGTTGCGAATGAGGGGGCCCTGCGCAACCGGGATTGGATCGAATCGAACCGGCGCAAAGTGGACTCGATGTCCAACGGCAAGCTGGCGTACGTGTATCTGCCTAACACGGGCCAGGGTGGCTACACCTACTTCAATCGCTATTACTTCGCGCAGCAAAACAAAGAGGGTGCGGTGCTCGACGAGCGCTATAACGGCGGCGGGTCGGCGGCCGACTATATCATCGAGGTACTGCAGCGCGACTTCGACGGCTACTTCAACAACCGTGAGGGTGACAAGAAGCCGTTCACGAATCCAGCGGCTGGCATCTGGGGACCGAAGGTAATGATCGTGAACGAGATGGCGGGGTCAGGCGGCGACCTGATGCCGTACATGTTCCAGCGCCGCAAGATCGGCCCGCTCGTCGGGAAGCGAACGTGGGGCGGGCTCGTTGGAACGTGGGACACGCCGCAGCTGATCGACGGCGGCAACATGATTGCGCCACGCGGTGGCTTCTTCGATCGTGAGGGGAACTGGGCCGTCGAGAATTATGGAACGAAGCCAGATATCGACGTGGAGAACATGCCGAAGGACGTAATCGCGGGGCACGATCCGCAGCTCGAGCGCGCCGTGCAGGAGGCGATGAAGATGCTCGCGGCGAATCCCGTTAGGCTCAAGCCGGAGCCGCCGCCGCCGATCCGTTCCAGGCGGCCGGCGCCGAAGACGATTCCATGACGGCGCCTCCCCCGCCCATTCGGGAGTACGAAGCTCGCGCGCGCAGCACGGACGTATTTGGCCGCGTGCTATGCAGCGCGCGCGAGCACCATTTCATTGTGGACGGGCCGGTGCAGAACGGGTGTCCCGGCGAGGAGCTGACGCCGCCCGAGATTTTCCTATCCTCGGTCGCAGCGTGCGGCGTGGAACTGCTGCACGTGATCGCGAAGGAGCAGGCGCGTGCGTTAGGCAGTGTGCGAGCGAAGATCTACGGGAAAGTCGACCGCTCGAAGCAGCCCAAAAAGGATTTGACGGTGTTCAACGAGATACGGCTGGAATTCGAGTTGAGCGGAACAGACGCGGCGTCGGCCGAGGAGCTTGTCGACGCGTTCACGAGGCGTTGACCGCTCTATGGAACGGTCGCGGTCGCGACCGCAGATGTGACAGTGACACACCGGCTGACCTAACGAGGTACTGCGAGCTGCGAAGGTGCGAGCCAACCGGTGACTGACCTTCTCGATCGACTGCGCAGCCGCCTGGCCGGCAGCTACCGTATCGAGCGGGAGCTCGCGGGAGGGATGAGCCGGGTCTTCGTCGCCGAAGATGTGCACTTGGCCCGTAAGGTCGTGCTGAAAGTGCTTCCGGCCGAGCTGGCAGGCGAAGTCAACCAAGCACGCTTCGAACGCGAGATCCGCCTGGCGGCGCGACTGCAGCACCCCCACATCGTGCCCGTCCTTGCCGCGGGTTCCGCGGACGACCTGCCGTACTATGTGATGCCGTTCATCGAGGGGGAATCGTTGCGCGCGCGGCTCGCGCGCACAGGCGAACTGCCGCTCGGGGAAGTCGTTAGGCTGCTGCGCGAGGTCCTCGACGCGCTGGAGTACGCGCACCGGCAGGGCGTCGTGCATCGCGACATCAAACCGGACAACATCCTCCTCACCGGGCAGCATGCGGTCGTCACCGACTTCGGCGTCGCCAAGGCGGTGAGCGACGCAGCGGGCGAAGGGCGCCTGACGTCGACGGGCATCGCGCTCGGCACGCCGGCGTATATGGCGCCGGAGCAGATCGGCGCCGAGCCGAATGTGGATCATCGAGCCGACATTTACGCTGTTGGTGCGCTCGCGTTTGAAATGGCGACCGGGCTGCCGCCGTTCCGAAGTGCTACGACGCAGGGACTGCTAGCAGCGCACATGACACAGGCGCCGCCGTCGCTTTCTTCGCTGCGACAAGGGG
>DATBKN010000156.1:0-2283 GCA_036555845.1 Gemmatimonadaceae bacterium
CGTACGAGCACCGCATCGGCCCCGGCGATCGCGTCGCGCAGCTCGTCGCCTTTGAGTCCCGTCTTGACGGTGAGATTGAAACGCGGATCCGCCGACAGCGGTGTGAGCGCGTCGAGCGCGATCGCGTCGGCGACGAGAATGTCGAATTGCGCCATTGGCTATCGAGTTACGCCGTGAGAACGCTGCCTAACGCTTCGAGCAGAACGTCCAGCTCCTCGACAGTGTGCTCGCCCATATGTCCGATGCGAATCATGAGATCCTTTTCCTCTCCATAACCGGACGCGATGACGAAGCCCTTGCTCTTCATCGCGCTCGTCACAGCGGAACCGGGCTTCGACTCGGGCATGCGAATGCACGTGACGGTTGGCGAGCGATAACCAACCGGCGAGAGCACTGAGATCTGGACCCCGCGCTCGCGCATCTCATCTACCCAGCGCCACGTGCGCTCGGCCATCGCCTGGTGCCGCGCCCAGCGTGCCTCGATTCCCTCGGACACGATGTGCTCGATCTGCGCGGCTAACGCATAGAGGAGCGAAACAGCCGGCGTGTTGGGCGTCTGATTCTTCCGGATGTATTTGTCGAACTCGATCAAGTCGAAGTAGATGCCGCGGTCCTTCTTGAGCTTCGCGCGAGCGAGCACGTTTTCGCTGGCCGTGCAGAACGCGAGGCCCGGTGGCATCGCAAACGCTTTCTGTGCGCCAGTGAGCACATAATCGAGCCCCCAGGCATCCGTCTCCACGCGCGCGCCCGCCATCCCGCTCACGCTGTCGACAAGGAGGATGCAGTCACCCGCGGCGTGAGCCGCCTTGGCGAGCTGCTCGATGGGATTGAGCGCTCCCGTCGCCGTCTCGGAGTGAACGACTGTGACAGCGTCGTAGTCTTTGCCCTTGAGCGCGTCTGCCAGCTGTTCGGGTGAGAAGCCTTGACCGATTGGCACTTGCAGCTTGTCAGTCTCGACGCCGCACGCTTGCGATATGCGATAGAAGCGGTCGCTGAACGCGCCGTTCACCAGCGACAGCACGCGCTTGCGAGCGCCGTTTCGGATCGCCGCCTCCATCAGGCCAGTCGCTGACGAAGTGGAGATGTAAACCGGGCGCTGAGTACGGAAAACCGCCTGGAGACCTGGCTGCACGGCGGCGAGCATGCCTTCGATGTCCTTCCCTCGGTGTCCAATCATCGGCCGCGTCATGGCCTGAAGGACATCCGGAAGGACCTCAGTGGGCCCTGGAAGGAAGAATCGACCGAAGCCAGGATGCCGCGCGGGCTTGGTGCTGGAAGGAACTGGAATCGTAGTAGTCATATGGGTTTCGAACTCATTACGTGGCGTGGAGAGTGTGCGCTGTGCAACGGCTTCGCTATATGTGCAGTGGACGACCTAGGACGCCGAGCGCCGCTTCCTTTGTGGCTTCGGAAAGCGTGGGATGAGAGTGAACGGTCATCGCAATGTCGTCGGCCGAAGCCCGATACTCCATGGCCAGGACGACCTCTGACATCAGCTCTGACACGTTAGGTCCGATCATGTGGCAGCCTAACACTTCATTCGTTCGTGCATCGGCGACGAACTTCACGAAGCCGGCGGTTTCGCCCATCGTGCGCGCGCGGCCGTTGGCCGAGAACGGGAAGCGTCCGAGGCGAACCTCACGCGGGCCGCTGCCGCCGCTGCCTTCGCGAACCTCACGTTCCGTCGCGCCGACTGTGGCGATTTCGGGCCACGTGTAGACGATGCTCGGAATCGTGTGATAATGCATCGCCGCCTGGTGGCCTGCTATCACTTCGGCGGCGACGACGCCTTCTTCCTCGGCCTTGTGCGCGAGGAGCTTGCCTCCCACGGCGTCGCCGATGGCGAACACGTTAGGCAGGTTCGTGCGCATTTGTGCGTCGACGGTGATCTCGCCGCGTGCGCCCGTCGCGAGGCCTAACGCGCCGGCGTCCACACCCATCAGCGCCGGACGCCTCCCGACAGCCACGAGCACGCGCTCTGCTTCCAGCGTTTCGGCGGCACCGTCTTTCTCCGTCTGAACCGCGACGACGCCTTCGCGGAGCTCGGCGCCAGTCACGCGTGTGCCGACGCGCAGATCGAGACCCTGCCGCCGGAAAACTCGATCGGCTTCTTTGATGATTTCATCATCCGACCCTGGGAGGATGCTGGACATCAGTTCCACGACAGTGACCCGCGCGCCCAATCGTCGCCAAACTGACCCCAACTCCAATCCGATCACACCGCCGCCAATTACGAGAAGGCGATTGGGGACTTCAGGGAGTGTGAGCGCTCCCACGTTCGAA
>DATBKN010000157.1:0-6115 GCA_036555845.1 Gemmatimonadaceae bacterium
TTGGGGCGCGCTCAGTCTTGGCAACGCCACGGCCTCACTCGCGTGCAGCGTCTGCCGCGACATCTCCGACCGCTCGGTCGCGGCCGGCCTCACGCTCGGCGTTAGGCAGACGCCGCGTACCTATCTCGCCGTTCAGCTGGACGGATGGTACCACTTCAAAGCCGGCGAGAACGATCGCGTGTATTCCATCGGCCCGATGGTGCAGTACTACCCCGTCGCCAAGCGGCCCTTGTTTGTTCGACTCGGCATGAGTTGGGCGACGTATCTCGCGACCGACGAGGATGAGAACCTTTCGAGCCGCTCGGTCGCTGCACAGCTCGGCGTGGGCTACGACTTCATCGTCTCGCGCTCGTACCTGCTCACCCCATTCGCGAGCTACATGCGCGGCGGCGGCGGGCGTTTGAGCCTCAACGGCGAGCAGGCCAGCATCCCGGCCGGCGTCGAAATGCTGCAGTACGGCCTCCAGATCACATTGCGTTAGGCGACGTTTTCCCTCGAACAGGATCGTCCTTCATGCTCAATAAATCATTCTGTGCGGCTTTCGCCGCGAGCGTGCTGCTTGCGTGCGGAACGCCGGACTATTCGACGGCCCCGGTCCAGCCTAACGGTGGCACCGCGCGCGCGTATGGCCTCTGGACGCCGAGTGCGCGCGAGACATGCACCAAGGCGCAGCACGACAAGTATTCCACCGTGGGACCGGATGGGAAGCTGTATCCCACGTGGCATCCGCCGACCGATCCCGAGACCGGATGCACATTCGGTCACGAGCACGGACGCGATCCGCGTGGATCGGATCTCTATCGCTCGGTTGGTCCCATTCCGCTGGGATACGCCAACGAGCAGTTGGAGATCTGGGATCCGGCGAATCCGCGGAACGAGGATCACTTCGGTCACAAGTTCGAGTGGGAGAACGACGTCAAGATGAACGCGGGTTCCTCGCTCGCGAATCGCTTCTTTGAGATCACCTGCGACATCCTCGTCAAGTTCCATCAGGGGACGCACTCGAAGGACGCGTTTACGAACAACCTGCACGAGCTGGCCTACCACATCAAATGCAACGACGGCACTGAGATGCATACGCAGTTCATGTCCGCAGTCGGTACCCCTGGCGAGTTCGAGTCATCCTGCGACCGGCGGCGCATCCGCGTCGGTCCGGCAACGCCGGCGAACTCGCCTAACGGGGGGGGCGTACGCATCATCCCCGACGTCGAGTGCGTGATGCGGCACATGATGGTGACGGGCGGCCGTCAGAGCAATTTCAATACGGCGCTGCACGAGAGCTGGGAGACGTCCAACTCCATTCGTACGGAAGACGGACATACGCTGGCGAGCTTCAACCCGTACTTCCAGGTCGATGCGCCCAGCCGCTATTACGATCCTAACGCGCCGAACATCACGGGCCGGCCGGTCGATATGTGCTACGTCACCGGGCCGAGTGGCGAGCGGGCCCAGGGTGGCCTCTGCCAGACGTCCACGAACAACGGCGCCACGATTGGCGTGACGTGGGACGATCCGCGCTCGAAGTTCAACGGCGTTGCGCGTTTCGTCGACATCAACAGCAATCAAATCGACAATGCCAAGGGGCCGGCGGTGTGGTACACAGATCCATTTGGCCATAACGGGACGACGAAGCCGTTCCCAGGCTCGATCAGGCAGTACATCGCGCCGATCGCCGGCGTGCTGAATCCGGAAGGGCCGGGTCTCGGTAACCGCCGCAACTATGGCGGTATTGGAGTGAGAGCGCCTAACTAAACAAGCTCAGCGAGGAGTAAAGGACGGCGGAGGAGCGATTCTCCGCCGTTCGTGCGTCTAGCCTCATGTGCAAAAGCCGGATTTCTGTCGACCCAACCAAAGTTCTCAGACGCCAGAAGCCAGTTCATGGCTGTCAGCGCGCACCATGTTCAGCATTACAGGCTGAGAGCTAGCTCGCCGTTTTGCGCACCCACGATGTCGCGATGTCGTGCGCGGTGAGGCGTGGTTGCTGACGGTGACTCTCGACTCGATGGCGCAGAAGCGCGTGCGAGCCCTGCGACCAATCTCCCGCTGATCGTCCGATTCTAACGTTGACTGCTCTGCGAGTGAGAAGAGTCGTGGGGTGAAGACGTTTAGTAGGACGTGCCTGATGATCAGCGACTGATCGGAGTTTTACTCGTCGCTGCGCTTCTCGGCGCGCCGGCTGGCGCACAGGATACGACCGCGGCCGACTCGCTGCAGATCGCGGCCGGATGGGACGTCGCTCGTTACCAGCCGTACGACGCCGTGCTGTCGTTCAAGCTGACACGCGCGCTGCGGCCTAACGAGGGGCGCATTGCCGTGATCGTGGGCCGCGCGGATCTTTCGGCGCTGCTCGAGCTGAGAAGCGGCCGCGCCAGACTGCCGCTTCGCGGCGAGCGCATTCCCGCGGGTGATCTCGACGTGGAGGCCTGGCTCGTCGCCGCCGACGGAAGCTGGCGCGAGCTGGGCCGCTTCCCATTGAAACGCCTAACGCGGTCCGGTTTCGAGACGATGGCGATGCGGCCGCGCCTCAACGTGCAGAGCGCCGGTCAGCTCGACGCGCGACTTCCCGAGGGCGCGCCGCCACCGCCGCGCACCGCTGTCTATCAGGACGTCACCGCCGAGGGCGGTTTCGACGGCGCGCTCACGCGAGAAGGCTGGAACGTCAGCTGGCAAGGCAACGTCGCGGGCGCGTCGTACGCACCCGCTCGACTCCGGGCCGGTCAGCTCGGCCCCGACGCGCCGGCGATGGACCTGGCATCGTACAACGTGCGCGCCACGCGCGGCTCGTTCGCGCTGGCGGCCGGACACGTCGCGCTGGGCAGCAACCGGCTGCTCGCGTCGCAGTTCCGCAGCCGCGGCGTGACCGCCGACGTCACCTTCGCGAAACGCGTCAGCATCGCCATTGGCTCCAGCGCCGGCTCGGAGCTCGTCGGATGGCACGACATGCTCGGACTGTCGCGACCCACGCACCGAGTGGCCGCGGCCACGCTCGGGATCGAAGCGTTGCCGACGCGCCCCGGTTTGCTGCGACTGGAGCTCACGTCCCTGGACGGCTCGCTGCAGCCGCTGCCCGCTTTCACCCAGCAAGCAGCGACGGACCGCGAGCAGAGCCGCGGATACGGTGCGCAGCTCGTCGCCGCTGACGCTTCGCAGCGCATGCGCCTAACGATCGGCATGGCACGCAGTCGCTTCGACAACCCGCGCGACCCGGGCCTGGCCGGCGATTCCAGCATCGTCGCTGTGCGCCCGGAAACACGCGGGGCGCGATTCGGCGAGGTTGCGCTCGACGCCCTGCGCGGCGCGAAGATCGGCTCCGTGCCGACGTCACTCGCGATCGTCGTGCGGCACGAACGCACGGACCCGTTGTATCGCAGCGTGGCGGCGTTCGTCCAGGCGGATCGCCAGCAGGACGGACTCGAGGCGAATGGCAGCGCCGGCGTCATTCAGTGGCAAGCGTCAGCCTCGCGCGCCCGCGACAACCTCGATGAAGTGGCGTCGCTGCTCATCACGCGCACGCGCAACTACGCCGTCAACGCCGCCCTGCCGCTAGGAGCCCTGGTGAGCGCACCTAACGCCTGGTGGTTGCCGGCTTTGACGGTCGGCTGGCAGGGCACGACCCAGCGCGGTGACTCTACGCCGCCGAATAGTGGTTTCCGCGCCCTGTCGCAGATTCCCGATCAGCGCACCGGAAATATCGCCGTGGGTGCCGTGTGGCAACGATCGATCTGGAGCGCGAATTATCGCGTGAACCGGTCCATCGTCGACAACCGGCAGCCGGAGCGCACACGCGCGGACTTCGAAACGTTGGCGCAGGCGATCGGCGTCGGCCTAACGAGTCCGCGCGGATCTATCGCACTCGACCTGTCGCACGAAGTGCTCGACAACGTCGAGCTTGGAAAGAGCGCGCTGAACAACCGCTTCGGTGTGCAAGGCGACTGGCGGCCATTCGTGCACTCGACGCTGAGCGGTGCCGTGTCACTCTCGCTCGCTCGCGACGACGCCGCCACGCAGCGCGCCCGCAACGTCGAGCTGCGGTTCGAAGCGTCGCAGGGCTTCAACGCGTGGGTGCGCCCGCCCGATGGCTCGCAGGCGCGCGCCTTCATCCGCTTTGGCCGCGCCGGCGCAGCGCTGCGGCTCGCTGGTCTGCGTCAACCGTCCGTCGCGCAGTGGACGCTCGACGGCGGCCTGAGTCTTCGCCTCTTCTAACCGCGCCACCATGCCTACGCTCCGCAGCATCACGTTAGGCGCCCTGCTTCTGGGCACCGCGGCGCCAGCGCCGCTCGCCGCCCAGGTGACGGTGAACCCGACGGGAGTGAACGTCGCGAGCCAGGGCGCCACGACCGTCTTCCTCACCTTCGGCGGACTCGGCGCCGATTTCGTCGCCGCTGAAGCGTTGTGGTGCGGTGCACTCGTTGACGCGCGTCCTGACATCGGGCTGCGCTGCGATCCGGCGACGCTGTTTGGCCGCCTTCCCCTGCGTTTCGACCTCGCCCGGCCGAGCGGTACGGGTGCGCTTACGGACATCATGACGATTCCGCCGTCGGTCGCGCGGCGTGCCTATCAAGCCGCGGCGGCCGGAGAGCGCGCGGACTTTTTCTACGTGCGCCGCTTTACGAGTCGCAGCGGTGCGCGCGATGTGTACGTGGCTGTCACATGCCGCCTAACGGGCGGCGGCGCAACGTCGCCGCTTTCACTCGTGGATGTGCGTCTCGCCTTCGACGTGGAAACTCCGGTGCTCGCGCTCGATCCGGCGGAACCGACGCCGGCGTGGTTCGCGGACATCGCCTATACGGGCACAGGCCGGCTGCAGGGACGCTGGGAGGTCGTGCGTCCGGGAGAAGAGCTGCCGAGCGACGAAGACCTGCTCACCGAAGCGTCGCTTCCGCTGGAACAGCGCGGGCAGCAGCGTCGCTACACGCAGCTCGAGCGATTCAATGTCTTCTTGCCGCCGACGGGTCGACTGCGGCTGCCAGGGCCGGATCCTGATCGGCTGCCGCGCCAGGTGGACGGCGCCTATCTGGTCCTTTTGCGGATTGAAGCCACGGACGACCGCGATAGCCAGTCGAGCCTAACGGCAGTTGCAGCCGGCGATGGCGTCGTGGCCAGCGGCGCCGTTGCCGGCTTCCCGATGCCGACGCTGCGCTATATGGTGGGAAGCGGCGCGAGCGCGCCTGAAGCCCCGGTCGCGCACACGATCACCCTGCTCGGACCTAACGAGGGCGCCGCTCCAGCGGGCAGCGCCTGGAGCTTTGTCTGGCGCGCCGTGCCGCTCGCCGCGCGCTATCGGCTGGAAGTCGCGAAGGCCGATGGAACGCCGGTATACGAGGCACTGATCGCGGCGTCGGTGGCCGCGTATCGCCCACCGCCCTTTCTTGCCGCCCGGACCGGCGCCGGAGAGTTGCGCTGGCGCGTTCGAGCGCTCGATGCGGCGGGGCGCGACATCGCTCGCAGCAGCTGGCGGGCGATCACATTGACGCCGCAGTGAGAATCGAGCCCAGTTGATCGCGTTGTAATTGACGATGTCGCTCATCACACTCGCTCGAGGAGAGCACCCGTTATGCGTCGCTTCAGTCAACTTCTCACCGCGCTCACGTTAGGTGCCGTCAGTGCCGGCGCGCAGGACATCTTCGTTCGTGATTTCGGGGCCTCGGAGATCAACTACCCGAGTGGCACGACACCCAAGATCCGGCGCGGCACCACGTCTCGTGTGAAGATTGTGAAGGACTTCATCGACCTCGTTTCTTTTGGCAATATTTCGGTCACTGGCAGCGGCGTGCAGATCGGCAGCTTCAGTAACGGCCGCACCCCCAGTGGCACCGGCTTTCTGTCGATGAACGTCACTGTGCCTGGTGGCTTTAACGTCGGCTCGAACATCACGCTAAACGTGGGGTCCAGCGACCGCTTCAACCTGAGAGTCGTGCGGCAGGGGCTCGTCACGTCGATTACGGCCAATCCGCAGCCATCCACTATCCAAGCGCGGACGCCGTGGACGGCTACGGTGAGTGGAGTCGACATCGCCAACGTGACTCCTGCTTTCGCAGCTCCGTCGTGCCACACCACGAGCAACCTGACACAGTCAGCGACTACGGTCACCTTCACCGTAACTCGTAATGTTTCT